>DAONAB010000027.1:0-17143 GCA_035400805.1 Nitrospira sp.
TAGGTAAAGGCCAGGTGTCCCTCGCAGTACTGCTCTTGGCCTTTTTTGCATTGCGGGCAAGTCCGGCAGGAATCGACGAAACAGCCGACGCCGACCATCTGGCCGATCTTGAATTGCTTTACGGAAGAGCCGACCCGTTCGACGACGCCCACGATTTCATGTCCTGGCACCATCGGGAATATCGACCCGCCCCATTCATCCCGTGCCTGATGCACGTCCGAATGACAAATGCCGCAGTAGCGGATGGCGATGAGCACATCCTGCCGGCCCACGTCGCGGCGTGAAAAGGTGAAGGGGGCGAGTCGGGATTTCGCGGTGCGGGCGGCGTAACCTTTGACGTCAATCATAGTCTCTGTTCCTTACGATCCGATCCTGGCAACTCACGTGAGCCCAGAGGTTATTGAGGCTGCGCAGGCTGAGGGTGCTCGGGTTCGAGTGTGATTCCGATGATGCCGGGGTCCTGCTCCCAGGCGCCTGGCGCAATGAGGCCGAGGAGCGGCAGCAAGAACAACGCCCCTCCGATGACATCGACAATGCCGACACTGCTGAGTTTCCGGCCGGTCATTCTGGACTGGGGTTTAAAGCCGGCCTTCTGTACTTCGACCGTGAGGTCGCCCCGGCGTGGAACCTGGTGTTGAAGGGGGGTCGTGCCGGCGAGGGTGCCGTTGATCAACACATTGGCTCCCGGGGGATCCGAATTCACCGTCAGTGATTGCGAACTCCCGCCAAAGATCGAGCAGGCAGTCAGATTCAGGTAGCAAACCGTGAGGACGGCGACACCGACACGTCTGTACGCGTTGCGATGAGATAATGTGTCCGGCATCGGTTGCTCCCGGTCAGTGGTGGTGCGCCATCGTTACCACAGCTTGTGCGGGTTGACAAGGTGAGGACTGGTGAGTGTGATCACAGGAGTGTGGCCCGGCCAGACGGACGGCGAAGGGCCAGCGCCCTCCCGCCATCCGATCTGGGCCATGATGACGATCAGCTAAGGAGCCGTCGCCAGGATAGGCGCAAATATCGGGTCAGCATCCAGCACCGCTTTGAGCAGGCCGGTATGGAGAAAGTAGCGCCAGGCCTCATCGGTTTTTCCCGGGACTTCATCGAACCAGCGTTTGGCTTCGGTGAGGTGATGGAGCATCTTCTCCTTATCCCCGTAGTTGGGCAGAAAGATCATGGTATAGGCCATGGCGTATTCTGCGAGGAACTTATCGAGGGGAAGTTCGGCGAGCCCCAGTGAGGCTTCGGCGTTGGCATAGGCTCGTGGAGTTTCCGTGTCGTGCAAAATGCGGTTCCAGGACACTTTGTTGATGCGAGACCAGGCCAATTGCAATAGCGCTTCAGCCTTGGGTGTTCTCCGGTGTTCAGGAATATCTTTCACCAGGGCTTCGAAGGTTTCGACCATCGGAATCTGATCATTGTTCCAGCGATAGGCGATCCCGAGACGAAACCGGTTGTCGAGCTGCTCCGGCCGGATTTCGGCGAGGGTCTGAAGGGCCGGGATGAGGCGATACAGATAATCCGCCGGCGTCGGTTGCGAGAGGCCGCCCATTTCCATTCCGTTGGAGAGGTCGAGGCGCATGCCTTGCGCGTAAATGTTCCAGTAAAACTCATCGAGCACGATGCCGAGCGCCGGATCTTTGACCGGCACCTGATGGCTGCTCCTCGCCTCTCGCAGGAGCACGCTATAGAGATGGCGAGTCAGCACCGTGAGGGCATCGGGCTGTTTGGGATCGATGAGCAAGACACGGTTCAGCAGGGCGACGCGGTCGCGCAGGTCGGGAAAGATGGCCGCTCGTGCTGCAGCTGCAGTCAACACACCCGGTTGGTCGTCCGGTCCCCACCAGGCCAGAGATTCCGGCAGCGCGCGGCTGGTTTCGGTCGTGAAGGGAATTTTATCGGCCATCATGCCGGGAGCTTCCGGCTGTGAGGCGACCGGCAGATTGAACACCGCCGTGTCTCCCGGAAAACCATGCTGTTTCAGTCCGCTGAAGACGACCCACTGCAGCGTGACGGATTTCAAGGCTCGCCGCGGACGCTTGATCGTATTGGTCCATTTCACATTCCCGGCGGCATAAGTCACGGGCGATGTCAGGGGATCCTGATACTGCACAGACACTTGGACCAGGGTGGTCGGAGCGGCCAGGACTTTTCCGTTGCGAGCCAGCTTGAAGGACCCGGACGGGATCGTGCGACTGTTCAAGGCGGTGACATGAAGGCCACTGCCCGGCGGCGCAATCCCGACTGCGTCTGCCACGAAGGTGGAGGCCGGCGCTCTCGGAAGATCATCGCCGAAGAACAGCAGCGGCCCGGCGCTCGGCCAGATCACATCCATGGCAATGTCCGACCGGGTGAGCATGGGGGCATAGGCGTCGGTCAGGCTCTGCCAGCACGCATCGTAGGAGGGATCATCCTTCGGCGCGAATTGTTTGACCTTCGTCGGCGAAGCGGTGAGGTGCCGGTACTGGCAGGCAAAGTCCAATTGGCCGGCGGTGACGCGATCACCCTGCGCAAGCGCTTCAGCATACCGTATGGCGGTTTGTATGGCCGGTGTGGTTTTGGGGGTGCCGGTCTTGGCATGTCCCTTTCCGCTCACGGCCGGCGCGGATTCAGCCATTCCAGCCCAGGAGCCGAGTGCAAACGCCAGGGCGAGGATGGCAATGGTCTGTCGTTGATGGAACAGGTTCCCGCGGATCATACGAAGGACCTCCGATGAGGATAAAAAAGTCACTCTATCACGCGGCTCTTTTCAGACGAAAGAGGTTCGGTTGGGTCAGCAAGAGTTTACGGGGCAGGAGGTGGCCCGGCCGGAGAGCGGGAAAATTGAATCAAGGAGCGGATGTACTGTAACACGGCCTGTTGATCTTCATCCGGGAGCGACTCCTTCCAGCCGGGCATGGCCGTGCGGGGTTTCCCTTGCGCGATGGTCCGGAGCAGCTCCTGGTCCGTTTTGGCGGAAGTGGCGGCGGAAATGAGATTCCCCGGGCGCGGCGACAAAAACGGAGCCTTGGGGCCATCGCCCTTGCCGGTGGTGCCATGGCAGTCCATACAATGTTCACGATACAGGGTCTGACCGCGCTGCAGGCCGTCAGAGGGCTGCGCGAGCAAGACGCCGGTGCCGCTGGAGACCAGCAAGGCAATGAGCGGGAGGCAGTGGGCACATGCCTGAAGAAATCTCGAAGCCGACTGGATCCGTTCGAGGGATGAACGTGTCAGGGAATCAGCTGCCGACGGCTCCTGCCGAGCGGTGATGGGCTTCGGAGGCATCACGATCGGTCACGCCGTCGCCGCTGCCTTTAAGATCTGGCGTCGAAGTGCGGCACGATCTTGATCTGAGAGGGATGGAGAGGGCCGATGCTGGCAGAGGCGAACCGTCTGACGGAGGGAATCGAGGAATATTTCGCAATTCGGGCAATCGCCCAGATGCGCGCGGATTTCCTGGCAAATTTCGCCGGACAGCTCGTCGTCCAGATAGGCCGAGAGTCGTTCGAGCACTTTGACACAATTCCGTTTGCTGTGACCCTGATGCGGGGTGGGCTTGCGGGTGCCTGGATATGTGCGTACACGGTCTGCCATGGTCATACTGCTACTTTGACTATACCAAACTATCGATCCGCAGTGGCAACGTCGCGGTGAAATTCTTCGGCGACCCCTTTCCCGCTGATTTCCTTCCGGACAAACAGGCGGGCTCGATGCAGTCGGGATTTGATCGCCCGTTCGGTCAATCCGAGAATGTCGCCCACTTCTTTCGCGCTCAATCCTTCCATGTCGCGCAGAACGAGGACCATGCGGTACTTGCGCGGCAATTTGGCAATAGCCCGATCTAAAATCTCGCGCAGTTCCTTATTTTCGAGGGCTTCCTGAGGGCTCAGCCCCTCCATCGGTATCTGCAGCGCAAACTCGCCTTCCGAGGTCGGCACAAATTCGGTCAGGGACAACTCGCGCTCCGGCTCGCCTTTCCGCTTTCGGCGCATGCGCTGGCAGGCATGGGACGCGATGGCATAGAGCCAGGTCGACACCCGCGCATCGCCGCGAAACCGGTCGTAGGCGCGGTAGGCGTTGAGAAATGTTTCCTGGACCAGGTCTTTGGCCGCTTCGGCTTCACCGCATAGCCGATAGGCAAAGCGGTACATGACGTCGACATGGTCTCGATACAACTGATCGAATGGAGGAGATGCGGAGGGGGATGGACCCTGTCCATCGGAGGTCGCCGGTGGACTTTTCTTCCGTGATGCCATACGCGGAAGCGAGTCTACGGGTGCCGTTCAGAGACTGTCAAGCGAGCGAGCCGGTGCCACCGGTGTGGCCCGCGAACAACTAATTGACACGCCGGACGTCGACGAGTTCGCCTTCCCTGCCGAGCTCGACCGTGATCGGCAAGCCTTCCTTCACGGACGAGAGGGCCGCCGGCCGTTGCGCGAGGGGAATGGATTGTGCGCCTTCCGGTCCCTGCATGATCAGCGCGCTCTGCCCGTCCGACGCATAGGTCAGCGGGCCGGAGAGAAATCGGCGCGACGGAGTGGAGATCCCGTCTTGGTATAGATCGATGGCCACGTGCCGATCCTGGACCCATACCGACATTTCCTGTCCGACCTTGGCGTTGCGGACGCCGGTTTTTCCGCTGACGGTCACGATGCCCAACGGAGTCTTCAGAAACACATAGTTCGACTTCAGTTTCGAGACGGTGCCGTTCAAGAGGAGGCGCACCGAGGATGGCGTACGTGGCACCTGATTGACCTGAAGATCGTATTGCAGGTCGTGCAGGCCGCGAACCGTGCCGCTTCCATCGACCTCGATGGTAAACGGTTGCTCATTTGGGCGTCCGGCAATTTTCGCGGCTAACCCGCCGAGTGCGAAGGATTGTTCGCCGTCCGGCGTCCAGAGGGCCACGGCCTGTTTCTCGGGAGACGTGAAATTGGGCATGGCCGTCACATACCGGTGCACCAGTTTGTCGACCCCCCGCTCACGGACATCAATCACCGTGGTGGTGCCATGGACCCAGAGCGTAATCTTCTGCGAGCTCTTGACGTCGCGCAGCGTCGTTTTGGAACTGAGCGAGAGCGGCCCGATCGGGGTTTGTAGAAAGACGATGCCGGGTTTGGATCTCCAGATCGAACCGGACACTTGCAGGGAAGGAGAGACGGGTGCTGTGGTGATCGTCTGGGTCGGTTCTGGCTCAACGGGAGTCGCTTCCGGCACCACCGAGTCGGCCGGCTCTTCGAGCGGCGGTGGTTCGATGAGCGGGGCGGCGGTTTCGGCCCAACCTGTTGCAGGCAGGCCGCTCACACAGAGCAGGGCACTCAAAGAGAACGATATGAATCGGAATCGTTGGTTGGAATTCACGAGAGTTACCATAATGTGTTTCGAATAGTGCGGTTGGGAATGGTTTCACGCCGAATGAGCGGGGGAGAAAGGGGCGGTCTCTCGCGAGCCACCATTTCTGCCGGATCGTGCGTGGCGTCCAACGTCTCCTGTGCGAATAACATGCTGGTCGGCATGAGTCAAGTTGAAAGGCCTTCGTGACCTCGAGCGAAGCTAGTCTAAACGGGATGAGAGGCTGTCGCTCCGCGCGTTATTTTTTGCGGACCATCAAGCGAATGGGCGTGCCGGAAAAATGATATTCCTTCCGGATTTGATTCTCGAGAAAGCGGAGATAAGCCGGGGTCATGTTGTCGGGGTGCCCGACGAATAAGGCAAAGGCAGGTGGGCGTGTCGCCACTTGCGTCACAAAGGCGGATTTGCTCGCTTTGGCCGGTTTGCCCTTTCTGACCGGTAACGGATGTTCTTCCAGCAGTCCCTGGAAAAATTGATTCAGCGCGCCGGTGGGAACACGTTTGCAAAACGAGAAATACACCTGATCGATCAATGCGAAGAGGCCACGCAGGAAATCCTGCTCCAGCGCCGAGATAAAGAGTACCGGGGCCCACGCGAGGAAGGGGAAGCGGCGTTCGAGCTCGAGTTTATAGGCCTCGCGTGCGCCGACATCGTCGGTTTTGAGGTCCCACTTGTTGACGACGAGAATGCAGGCGCGTCCCTGTTTGAGAACGAGTCCCGCAATTTTGGTATCCTGCTCAGTCACGCCTTCTTCTGCGTCGAGCAGAAGGACGGCGAGATCCGACCGGCCGATGGCCCGGAGCGAGCGCGCCACGCTATACCCTTCGATGCCGCGTTCTACTCGGCCTCGTCGGCGGATACCGGCAGTATCGGTCAGGACGTATTGCCGATCCTTGAAGGTCGCAATCGAGTCTACCGGATCACGGGTCGTTCCAGGCACATTGCTGACGACCACCCGCGCTTCTCCGAGCACGGAATTGATCAAGGTGGATTTTCCGACATTGGGCCGACCGACGATGGCGATGCGCGGAATTTCCGTCGGGGTCTCTTCTCCCGGCGGCTCAACCATATGAGGAAACAGGTCGTCGAGCAATTCGGCGACGCCGATCCCGTGTTCGGCGGACAGGGGATACAGCTGCTCCTGGCCCAGGCGATAAAAGTCGGCGACGAGCGGATCGGCCTTCGGCGTATCGACCTTGTTGATCACATAAAATACCGGCTTTTCGGATCCGCGCAACGTCGCGACCACCTCTTCATCGGGCGGCGTGAGTCCGGCTCGAGCATCGAGGACAAGGACCAGAATATCGGCCTCAGCGATGGCGAGTTGGGATTGTTGCCGGATCAACGACAGCATGCCCTCATGGGCCGTGGGGTCGAGTCCGCCGGTGTCGACTAAACGGAAATGGCGGTTGCGATATGTGGTATCGGCATAGTTGCGATCTCTGGTCACGCCGGGCACGTCGTCGACGATGGCGGCTCGTGTGCCGAGAATGCGGTTGAACAGGGTCGATTTGCCCACATTGGGTCGTCCGATCAGGGCAATAATAGGTAAGCGACCGCCTTCAAGGGTGAAGAGAGGGGTCACCGGACCGCGAGCGGTTTTTGTGCGTGACATGGTGGGCGACGGTATCATAGAGATTTCAAGGAACACAATGACTCGTCTTGTCCCGTCGGTCTCCGTTATACTGCCTCGATGCCATACCAGCCCGGAAAAGCGACCCCTCAAGCTGTTGATTGGACCAGCATCGACGATGTTCTGCTCGACATGGACGGCACGCTGCTGGATCGCCATTTCGATAACTTTTTTTTCGAAGAAGAGCTGCCACGGCGGTATGCGGTCAAACATGCGCTGGCATTCTCGGAAGCCCGGGATCGATTGATGACCATGTACCGCTCCGTGGAGGGCGAACTTGCCTGGACGGATCTGCACTATTGGACGGAGCGGGTACAGATCGATGTGGTCGCGATGCATCGTGAACTCGACCACATGATTGGCTTTCTCCCCGATGCCGAGGCGTTTCTTCTGTCGTTGCGGCGGCTGGGAAAACGGGTGACGATTCTGACCAACGCGCATCGGGCGGGCGTGGAGGTCAAAACCGCCAAGACGGGTCTGGACCGACAGGTCGATCGCATTGTGGACGCGTTCGAGGTGGGATGGCTCAAGATGCGCTCGGAATATTGGCCGACCTGCCGGGAGTTAGTCGGCTTCGATCCGTCGCGGGCCCTCTACATCGACGATGATGAGCAATGCCTGGCGGCGGCCGAACAATACGGCATCGGCCGGATCTTTCATCGCTCGAAGTCGAGCTCCCAAGCGTCGCCGGTTCCTTCCGCACGATTTCATTCCATCGAGAATTTTCAGTCGATCCTACCCGGGTGATGCCCGGACCTGAATGGGGCGAGGCTGTGTGATTCCTCGAGTGGCTACTTGACGGAATCGAGCAGTTCGCGAAGCTTCTGGGCAAGCTCAGTCGGCAAAAACGGTTTTTGAATGAAGCCCGTTCCCGGTTCCGCGAGGAACGTCGGCAACACACTGCCTTCCGCATATCCCGACATAAACAACACCCGGAGGTGGGGCCATTGCTGGCGGAGGCGCTCGGCCAGCGCGGGGCCTGTCATCTGCGGCATGACGACGTCGGTGAGCAGAATATGGATGGGCGTCTTGGCTGCGGCCACCAGACGAAGCGCCTCCTGCCCGCTGGAGGCCTCGATCAAGGTATACCCGTAATCCGAGAGGGCGTGCGTGAGCAGCATCCGGACGGCCTGTTGATCCTCGACCAGGAGAATGGTTTCGCGGCCACAGTGGGGGCGTGAGGGGGCTGACGGTGCGGCAGCCAGGGGCGGAGCCTGGGCCAGCGGAAAATACATGTCGAAGGTGGCGCCTTCGCCGGGGTTGCTCTCGGCAAAGATAAATCCCTGGCTTTGTTTGACGATCCCATAGACCGTGGCCAGTCCCAGGCCGGTGCCTTTCCCCTCCTCCTTCGTGGTGAAGAACGGTTCGAAAATATGCGAGAGGGTCGTCCGGTCCATGCCCTCCCCGGAGTCGCGAATCGAGAGGTGCACATACCGTCCCGGAAGCATTGCGGGATGGGGGACCGGCGTATCTGACGTCAAGGTGACCGTCCGCGTCGCCATGGTCAGCGTCCCCCCTTGGGGCATGGCGTCCTTGGCATTCACCGCCAAATTCAGCACGACCTGATCGATCTGTCCCCGGTCTGCGCGGATGATGCACGGCTGAGAGGTGAGGTCTCTCACGAGGGCGATATCCTCGCCGATCAATCGTTCAATCATGGAGCTGATGGACGACAGCGCCTCATTCAAATCGAAGACCTGGAATGTCAGGACCTGCCGACGGCTGAAGGCCAGGAGTTGCCTGGTGAGCGCAGCCGCCCTCTGCCCGGCGGTCAGAATTTCAGTCAGCGAGCGCCGCAAGGGGTCTTCGGCGCGCACCTGTTCCAGCACCAGCGTGGCGCACCCGTTGATAACCGTGAGCAGATTGTTGAAATCGTGGGCGACGCCGCCGGCCAATCTGCCGATGCCTTCCATTTTATGGGCTTGCCGGAGCTGCTCTTCCAGTTGTTTGTGTTCTGTGACGTCGATGAAGAATCCGATGGACCCGGTGGTTTGGCCGCTGGGACCTTGCAGCAGCGTGCCCCACATGTTCACATCGATCATGGTCCCGTCTTTTCTCTGGCGAGAGAGTTCGAGATTGCGTGGCGCGCCGCCGTTCATGACAGAGGTCCACAACTCGTTCGAGGCCTGTTCCTGTCCTGCAGGCACATAGGGAAGTTCCTGTCCTAGAACTTCTTCTCTGGTCCATCCGAACAAGGCTGTGGCGGCGGCATTCCAGGTCGTCACGCGACCTGCTTGATCCAATTCGATCATCGCCAGCGGAGATTCTTCGATGATGGTCTGCAGATGTGCGGTCATGCGTCGCAATTCGCCCGTGCGTTCGCGGACGTGTTGTTCCAGTGACTCCTGCGCCTGGCGGCGGTCGGCCGCCTCCAGGGTCAGCGTGGCCATGGCGGCGAGGGAGGCGGCGAACGCTTCTTCTTCGCTGGTCCAGGTCTTGGGCGGGCCGGTATGTTCGAGGCACAGGACTCCGACCACGCGCCCATGGCGGCGAATGGGTGCGTCCAGCATGGAGACGATGCCGAGGGGCGCGAGATACGACGGGGTCAATTCGCTGGTGCGCGGATCAGTCTGGGCCGCATGGGCGGCCAGGGAATAGGGTTCCGTTTCGAGGGCGCGAAGATAGGCCGGGTAGTCGTTGATGGAGAGCAGCGTTCCCTGCCGATGGCGGTTCGGAGTGACCTCGAACAAGTCTTGCAGTACCAGGGTTGATTGCGTCCCATCGAAGAGCCAGATGCTGGCTCGTTCAACTGCGAACGTACCGGCGGCATGTTCGGTCATGACCGGAAACGCCTGTTGAGGGTGCCCGCTATGGATGGACGGATCTTCCGCCAGCTTGTGGAGGACGGTCTGCTGCGTGGCAAGTTGCCCCAACCGTTGCTGTTCGATTTTCTGTCGCTGTTTCTGATCCGTGATGTCTTCGGAAATGCCGAGGAGATACCGCGGTACGCCGGTGTGATCGTAGAGGGGAAGTTTCTTGGTATGCAGCCACCGCAGCCCATGATCTTTGGTTTGAATCGGTTCGGCGGGAATGTCCAACAGCGCTCCGCCGGTGAGCACTTCCCGATCCCTCGCAGTAAAGAACTCCGCCTGTTCACGAGGGAACAGGTCGAAGTCGTTTTTCCCCAGGAGCGCTTCCCGTGGCAGGCCGATGAGTTGCTCGCCGGCTTTATTGAATTGGGCGAAGCGCAGCTCCTTCGCGTCTTTCAAGAAGACCATATGGGGAATGTGTTCCACAATGGACTCCAGGAGCTGGCGCGTGTGGGTCAGGGCGTCTTCCATCCCTTTCCGTTCGGTGACGTTTTCGCACACGATCAGAATGTCGAACTGCCCGTTCGGATTGCGTACCGCTCGAGAGGCCTCGCGGACCCAGAGAGGAATGCCGCCTTTGCGGATTTTTCGAAACTCCCCGCGGAGGACGTCTCCGGGGCGGCCTAGACAGTTCGCAAAATGTTGCTGCATGGTCGAATGATCGTCGGCGTGAACAATCAATGAAATGGGCTGGCCGATCAACTCGTCGGCGCTGTAGCCCAATTCCGCAGCAGCGGTGGCGTTCACCGTGAGCAACATGCCTTTTGCGTCGACGGTCAACAGCATTTCCGGGCTGCTCTCAAACAGGGCCCGGTACCGGTCCTGGCTGAAGCGCAAGGCTTCTTCGGTTTCCTTTCGAGCCGAGATATCGCGCATCACGGCCTGGAATCCGATGACCTCCTGGTCGCGCAGCAGTAACTGCACGTTTTGGCCCACCCACAACGTGTCATGCCCTTTGGTGAGCAGCGGGAACTCGTAATAGGTGCTGGGAGTCTTCCGGAGAAACTGGCGGATATAAAAATGCTCCGTGCTGCGGCGGTGGTTCGGATGTACCAGATCCAGCGCGCGGTGCCCGAGCATTTCGGTCTCGTGATACCCCAACAGGCGGATGACTGCGGGATTGATGAACGTAAACCGGCCGCTCCGGTCCGTTCGGTAAATGATGTCCTGCGCATACTCCATGATGAATCGGTAGTGCTCGCTATGCACATTCAAGAGCAGCGCCGTTTGCTCTCCGTCTTCCAGTTGCGACGCGAGCTGATCCACCAGTTGCGCGTTGTGATATTTCAGTCGAAGCGTTTCTACTACACTGTTGGATGTCCGGTAGGCCGTATAGACCATGAGCAGCGAAAACAGCAGTGTGCAGATCGCCATCGGGAGGGCTTGTTCATGGTTGAGCAGGAAGAAGCGCAGAATCAGTGGGGCCAAAGTCGGCACGGCGAAGGACAAAAACGCGTCGAATCGCGCTGCCAGGGTGGAGGATGCGCCTGCCGACACGCCTCCCAGCACGAACGCGAGGAAGACCTGATGAGACGGGGACGATTCGGGGAACAGTACGAGAGCTGTGCCGCCCCAGCCGAGGCCGGCCAATAGCGTTCCCGTCAGGAAGGCCCGGTCCCACCGTCGGATCGTCGCAGGCGTCGGCGAGGCGACAGTGAACGCGCGCGCCAACCCGTATCGACCGATCGATAAGAGTAGATGATACGCCAGCCAGGCGAGGAGCTGTTCGTGCGGAAGCACGTTCCAATTCACAAAGACCAGGGCGATAGCGCACCCGAGGCCGGCCACGAGGGCCGCGGGCATGGCTTGATAGAGTAGGGCTACCCGTTGGATGGCCAGACTGTTCTCTCTGGCCGAATCGATTGGTTCGATAGCGGAGGCCGGGGAGGTTGGTTTGTCAGGAAAGCGCTGCGAGGACGCCATCGGGATTACTCCCGGCCGCTAGACGCATCACTGCGAAAAAACACTTGCATAGGCGCAGTCTACAAAATTGCCGAGAGGGATACAATTTTCCTGTGACATCGGGCGTCCTACCCGGAACGGCTCTCAACGGAGGCCCGACCGCGATACATTGTTCCGCCGATTCGAGGGACGCCGGGCAAGGTATACCGATCGAGCTGTTCCAGGCGAAAGCCGGCCTGAACAATAAGCTGATCGATGCGTCGATTGAGGTTGCACCCGCAGGCCACGATCTGCTGCAGCGGGTTGAGCCGGTCCTGCCAACGGGCAACCGACGGGTCGTCGCTTCGGCCGTGCTCAAGGAACAGGAAGCTGCCCTCCGGTTTCAGGACTCGCCGGACTTCGCGCAAGGCCGCAGCAGGATCCGGAATCGTACAGAGGGTGAAGGTGCTGACGGCGCAATCGAACAGGCCCGCGGCATAGGGCAACACCTCCGCGCTCAGGTGCCGTATGTGGACAGGAAAGGGGGCGCCGGCCACTCGTCGGGCGACGCGGTCAGGCAACAGCGTCGCGGGCTCCACGGTATGCAAGGCTGTGATGGTCGGCGGGTAGTGCGGCAGGTTCAGCCCTGTCCCAAAGCCGATCTCCAATACCAGTCCTTGAGCGGAAGCCAAGATCAAGTCGCGTTCGCTTTGGAAGCGCTCTCCGCGGAGCACCCAATCCATGAGCCGGGGGAACAAATAGCTGGCGTACAGACTCACGTGGCACTCCTCGCCGGGCGGGTGGGCGCGGCTGGCGTCGTTCGCGCCGTCGTCCTGCCGGGTATTTGAGCAGGAGTAGCGCTGAGGATCAAGCGAGGTGGCAGCGCCGCTGGAGAATCTCTTTCTCCTGCTGCGTCCTTGTTGCCGCGTATCGCGTATGCTAGAGTCGTCCGTTCTTCAGTCGAGTGCTATCAACGCGTCACCGATGATTTTCATACGATGAGCAAATCCTACGATCACCAGGCTCTTGAATCGAAATGGCAGGCTTATTGGGAGACTCACCGCCCGTTCCGGGCGTCGGACGACTCTTCAAAGCCCAAGTTCTACTGCCTGGACATGTTTCCCTATCCGTCCGGGTCCGGTCTGCATGTCGGGCACTTGGAAGGGTACACCGCGACCGATATTGTCTCCCGCTATAAACGCATGCGCGGCTTTAACGTCCTGCATCCGATGGGATGGGACGCGTTCGGATTGCCGGCCGAACAATATGCCGTGAAAACCGGGGTCCATCCTGCCATCACGACGGCGCAAAATATCGCGACCTTCAAGCGGCAGATGAAACGCGTCGGGCTCTCGTACGATTGGGAGCGCGAACTCAGCACGACCGATCAGGACTACTATCGGTGGACGCAGTGGATTTTCCTGAAACTGTTCGAGCGGGGTCTGGCCTATGTGGCGGAGGTCCCCGTCAATTGGTGTCCGGCGTTGTCGACGGTGTTGGCCAACGAGGAAATCATCGATGGCAAAAGCGAGGTCGGCGGGTTCGACGTCATCCGCAAGCCCATGCGGCAATGGGTGTTGAAGATCACGGCCTATGCCGAGCGGCTGCTCGATGAGTTGAGCCTGGTCGAATGGCCGACCAGCACGCTGGAAATGCAGAAAAACTGGATCGGCCGCTCGATCGGCGCCGAAGTCGATTTTGCTCTCGCCGATACGACCGGAAATCTGCGGGTCTTCACGACTAGGCCCGATACGCTGTTCGGGGCGACCTATATGGTCGTGGCACCTGAGCATCCGCTTGTCGATGTGGTGACGAGCCCTTCGCAGCGGGTGCAGGTGAGGGACTATCGCGACGCGGCGGCGCGGAAGAGCGACCTGCAACGCCAGGAGCTGGATAAGGTCAAAACCGGCGTCTTTACGGGTGGCTATGCCATCAATCCCGTGAACCAGGAGCGCCTGCCGATCTGGATCGCCGATTATGTGCTCATGAGTTATGGCACCGGCGCGATTATGGCGGTACCCGCTCATGACGAGCGCGACTGGGCCTTTGCCACGCAATATCACCTCCCGATCCGCGAAGTGATTCAGGGCGGCCAGGTTGAGAAGGCGGCATTCGTCGAGACGGATCGAGGTCGTGTGATCAACTCAACCTCGGCGGACGGATCCTGTTCGCTCGACGGGTTGTTGCCCAGCGAAGCGATCCCAAAGATGACCGCCTGGCTCGAAACCCACGGCAAGGGCAAGAAAACCATCAACTACAAACTGCGGGACTGGCTCTTCGCCCGCCAGCGGTACTGGGGAGAACCGTTTCCCATTGTCTGGGTTGACGGCGAGCCCCGGCCATTGCCGGAAGAGCAGTTGCCGCTTCCGTTGCCCGAGACCAGTAACTTCAAACCCTCCGGTAGCGGAGAAAGCCCGTTAGCCAATCTCGAAGAGTGGTTGAGCACGACCGACCCAGCCTCCGGCAAAGCGGCAAGGCGCGAGACGAATACCATGCCGCAATGGGCCGGCTCCTGCTGGTATTACCTGCGGTTCATCGATCCCAAAAACACCCGGCAGCTGGTTGATCCGGCGAAAGAGCAGTATTGGATGCCGGTGGATTTGTATATCGGCGGCAGCGAGCACGCGGTGCTCCATCTGCTCTATAGCCGTTTTTGGCATAAGGTCTTGTTTGATGCGGGCGTGGTCAGCACGCCGGAGCCGTTCAAGAAGTTGGTGCATCAGGGCATCGTGCTGGGGGAAGACAATCAGAAGATGTCGAAGTCGCGCGGGAACGTGGTCAATCCGGATGAGATGATTGACCAGTTCGGGGCCGACGCGGTGCGCTTGTATGAAATGTTCATGGGGCCGCTGGAATCGATGAAGCCCTGGAGCACGCGCGGCGTGGAAGGCATCACGCGTTTTCTCGACCGGGTCTGGCGACTCGTGGTCGGTGAACATGGCGCCGTGAGTTCCGCGGTGACGGACCAGGAGCCGACAGCTGAGCAGCTGCGTCTGCTTCACTTTACGATTAAGAAGGTCACCGACGATATCGAGGCCTTGCGATTCAACACCGCCATCTCGCAGATGATGGTGTTTACGAATGACATGACCAAGCTGGATCAGCGGCCGAGACGGCTGTTGGACCCCTTCGTCTTACTGCTGCTGCCTTTTGCGCCGCATCTCAGCGAGGAACTCTGGGAACGCCTTGGTCATCCACCGAGTGCCGGCCAGCAAGCCTGGCCCCGGTTCGATCCGGCCTTGGTCGTCAGCGATCGACTGACGATCCCGGTCCAGGTCAACGGCAAGTTGCGTGGAAAGCTGGAGGTTGAGGCCGGTGCCTCACGTGAGCAGCTGGAGCCGCTGGCCAAAAAGGAAGTCGCCGAATGGCTGCAGGGGAAAGAGCCGAAGAAGGTGATTTACGTCGAGAAGAAGTTGATTAATTTCGTGGTGTGAGGCCATGCCCCGGTACCTGTTGTGTGTGTTGTGCCTGTGCGCGATGAACCTCGGCGCTTGCGGCTATCAATTCCGGGTGCAGGGCGCCGGCCCCACGATCGGCGGCGCGCCGGAGACAACCGCAAAGCGGTCGCCAGCGCCAAGACTGGCCATTCTTCCTATCGCCAATAGCACCTACGAGCCGAACTTCGAGGTCAAGCTGGCCAATTATTTGCGCCGGGAGTTTTCTGCGGGCGCGGGCGCGGAAATTGTCGGTCCCTCTGCCGGTGCGGACTTGTACCTGTCCGGCCAGATCATGCAAATTCTGCTGCCGACCTTGAGTTTCGATCAGACCACGACGTTTGAAAGCCGGGTCGAGATGCTGGTGAGTGTGCGGATTGAGGACGCCAAAACCAAACGGCTGGTCTGGTCTCAGGTCGCGAAGGGTACCTCAGAGTTTTTTCTGACGCAAGATCTGCAATTTAACCGCGTGCTGCAGAACCGGGCGTTGGAACAGGCGGGTCGCTTCGTGGCGGAGGACCTTGCCTCTCGCTTTTTGTTGTTCCTGGATACCGGTGAGCTGGACAAGATGTTGAAACGCCCTGTCAAAGCTGAGGCGCTGCCCGGCGGCAATGCACCGCCTGAGCCGGCCCGATGATGTTGCGCGGTGTCTTGAGATGAGTACGTCGGTCATGAGTATGGAGCTGCCCCAGTCCCTCGCGCGTAGCGGGGTGATGCCGCTCTATGCCGTCGTCGGCGAGGAAGATTATCTCCGCGACTCGTCCGTTGCTGCTCTGCGCGCGGCTGCCATGGGCGCGGGTGCTGAGAGTGGATTCAACTACGATATCTTTCACGGGGACGACTCGTCGATTGCCGATGTCCTGGCCTGCGCGGCGGAAATTCCGGTGTTTGCCGAGCGGCGCGTGGTGGTCTATAAGTCCGTGGAGAAACTGCCGGCTCGAGAAGGCGAAAAGCTGCTGTCGTATCTGGCATCGCCGAATGAGAGCACGACATTCATCGTGGTGGCGGCCAAATTGGACGGTCGGCTCAAATGGACGCAGGCCTTAACGAAGCGGGCGGTAACGGTCAATTGCGCGTCGCTACGGGAGGCTCAACTCTCGGCATGGATTCGACAGGAAGCGGCCACATTAGGTGTGCGCCTGCAGGATGATGCCATTCAGTTGCTCAAGGAGGTGGGGGGAGAGTCCCTCTATGCAGTGAAGCGAGAGCTGGAGAAGCTTGCCTCCTATGTTCCGTCAGACCGGCCCGTGCAATCGTCGGATGTGGAGGCGCTCAGAGGGACGGAGCCCGGCGCGTCGGTGTTCGATCTGATGAATGCCATCGGCGCCCATGATCATGGGCGAGCCTTTAGAATCCTTGCGAGGAATGTGGAGAATGGAGAGGCCCCGCTCCGTATTCTCGGCGCCTTGGTTTGGCAATACCGGCGACTCTGGAAGATGAAGGAGCAGCTCAAATCCGGTGGACGGGAAGGCGAGGCTGCGAGGACGTTTCGGATGGACCCCTCGCGAGTACGAGGATTTCTGGCGCAATTCCCTGATGAGCAGATGGCCCAGGCGTTTGAGTGGTTCTTGGAGACGGACTCCAAGTTGAAGGGCGGAAGCGGCAGTACGCCTGTCCGTGTGATGGAAGATCTCTTGTTTCGGCTGTGCGGGAAGCCAGCGAAACCGGCAGCATCGGCGCAGCGAGTGCAACCGGCGGTACCACCGGCCTCGCGCCCATCGGGATCGAGACCGGTGTCGAATGTCAGAACCGTTACGCGGAAGCGGTGATGGCGTTCACGCGCACAGCGAGCCGGGACACGCGGCGCGAGGCCGTGTTGGGCTTCAACACGCCTTTGGTGACCGCTTTGCTCAGGGCTGCCGTGGCGGCGCGCAAGGTGGCTTTCGCTTCATCCGGCTTCTTCGCCGCGATTGCATCCTGAACCTTGCGGAGGATGCTGCGCACGGAGCTGATGGTCGCCCGGTTGCGCAAGCGGCGCTTCTCGGATTGACGAGCACGTCGAATCGTGGATTTGTGGACAACAGGCATACGGATTCTCCTACGTTCAAAGCTTG
>DAONAB010000028.1:0-9373 GCA_035400805.1 Nitrospira sp.
GAGAAAACACAGAAACCCCGCGAGGAGGAAACACAACAGCGGCATCTCGCCCAGCACCTGGCGACCGAGATAGAGGGGGTGGATCGACCATTTCAGCGGCACGAGGATCACCAGCGCGAGGGCGGCGATCGAAACCGTTCGTCCATAGAGTCGACGCGTCACCGCATAGAGCAGCAGCAACGCGCCGAAGGTGTACAGCAGCCCCACCACTCTCGTCTGCCAGACGCCGACACCCAACAAGGCAAAGCTCGCCGCAACCGCCGCCACCACCGGGAAATGGGCCGACAGTGAAGGCGGCGCTGGTGCGCCCCTGAGCAGACAGCCGTGGTGGCCCGTCTCGACCCACGTTCGCGCGACACAGACCGTCCAGCCTTCGTCAAAAAAGAGTGGAGGGAAACTCTCGATATGGATGAGTCCGCTGCCGAAGACCATCAAGAACAAGCCTGCGGCAACCACGAGGTCTGTCCCCCACGAGGCCGCATCGAGCCGTTCGCTCGGAGAGGGATCAGTCAAGCTCACCCGGGTATTCTCAGCTCCGATTGGTCCCGAGCGCGCATCATGATCGTCGTCGGGCGGCAATGGATGAGGCGAGGTGATCGGCATAGCAGGTGATGGTGGATCCAGAAACCGGTCGTGGACGCATCGCAGAGAAGAACCTCCTCTGCGCCTCACTCTTCAAGCCAAGGGCAGGTTCCTCATAATTTTCGCCCCACCTTGGAAACATTCGCAGGCTTCACGGAATTCGAACTGCTTTCGTCTGGAGTCGCCGGTCTTCCTCGATACATCTCCCAGAAAAAGCCGGCGGCTTGGCATTTTTCTCCCAGCCAAAAGAGCCAGAAATGTCGTTTACGTCGAAACTGATGCCACTCAAACGGCCCCAGGGCTTTCACCCAGAGCGCTTTCAGCCAGCGCGGCTTGCTTTTCTTTCCGCCCTCGCCCCACAACAGGCTATCCTGCGGCACGATCCCGCTTGGATCTGCTCGCATGACCCGGAACAGCATCGCAATCGCTGCGCCTCGATGGAACGCATGGCGCAAATGCTGCAGCCCTGTCGCCCGGCGCAAGTGTGTGACGGGATTGGGGACCCACACCATCCTGGCGCCTCGCTTGCGCAGCCGCCAGATCAACTCCCAGTCCTCGCCTGCACCGGTGAAGAGCGGATTGAAGACATATCCATCTTCGCGTTCACATCTCATCAGCCAATCCCGCCGGAACAGAATGTTTCCGGTGTTGCCGACCAATCCCCCCGGATCGAGTTGTTCGACCGTCGGAAGCGAGTGACGGCGACGAATAGCGTCCAGGAGCGGATCGGTTTCCTGGAATGTCCCCCCGGCTACGGCCGCAGTATGTCGATCAAGTGCAGCGACCAATCGCTCGAGCCAATCCGGAGGCGGAATTCCGTCGTCATCGGCAAGCGCAATCAAGTCTCCTGTCGCCCGGCCAATGCCTTCATTTCTCGCCCACGCCGCGCCGCGCCTGTCTCGATCGACGATGACGAGCACTTCATCCGGCGGTCTGGTTTGTTTCGCGAGTGCCGCCTGGCACAACGCGAGCGTCTCCCGCCCCATGGTCGGAATGACAACGGAGATCTTGTGCTGATCAGCCGGCACCGTGAGCGCTCGCCTCCTAGTTTGATGCCGCGGCTTTCAAGCGCAATAACAACGGCGCCACCGTTCGAAACACCATCTCGCCCGCATGGCGAAACGTGCCCGGCAGACTCTGCACGAGCGATTCCAGTTCGTTCACCTGCACAATTCCAAGACTGAACACGCCCGCCCAATAGAGCACCGCTCCGACAACCGCTCCTACCAGAAGAGAAAGCAGCGGTGTGGAGACGAGTGCGGAGAGACCGGCCATCGCGAGACCCGTCATGACTATGAGCACGACTAACCGTGACAGTGCCAGCCCTTCGAAGATGCCGACCTTCCGCCGCCGCAAGATCCAGACATAGCCACCCGCCACCAGCGTAAACGAGAGGGAAGTCGCACAAGCCGCGCCGGCTGCGCCACCAACGGGAATCAGGATCGCGCACAGTCCGACATCCACCAGGACCGCCGCCACCATGACATAAATCAGAGACAAGCCCTGACCACCTGCCTGAATCACCGGCCAGAGCACACGGGCCACGGCGTAACACAAGGCGCCGGGCACCAGCAGACGCAATCCCAGGGCCGCCTCTGAAAATTGAGGACCAAAGTACACGGTGATAATCCGATCGCCCAACACAAACACCACGATCAGCAGAAAGATCGTGCCCAGCATGACGTAGCGTACGAGCCGACTCACCAGATTCGTGACCGCATCCACCCGTTCTTCAGCCCAGAGCCGTGCCGTCGCTTGCAGCATGACCCCTTCGACGGCAATCGGTATGAACCAGACGAATTGAGACCACTGCACCGCCGCCGCGTAGAGGCCCGCCTGAGCTTCCCCTGCCAAATGGCGAACGAAAATGATGTCCAGCGAGCAGAGCGCCATGTTCAGCACGGAAAAGACCATGGCCGAGAGTCCGAATCGCAACATGGCGCCGGTCGACAAGGGCGAGGAGCCCTCAGATGCCGGGAGGCCGGGTCCGTTGAGCGCAGAGATCACCGCCCGTAGACAAGCCGCTGCCACCATGATGTCTGCCGCTAACAGTCCTACAAATACCCCGACCACGCCCATGCCCGTCACTGCCGCAAGAACGCCAAAGCTTCCTGCCATCAACACGCCGATGATGCCGGGAACGGCGACACGTTCTTCATGCCGAAAACCGTGCAAGACACCGCGTGCATAAAACCAGACCTGATCAAATAGGAGAACGCCCACCACAGCTAAAGCAATCGGCACCGCGGCCGTATCGTGAGACGCCGTCCTCCAGATGAGCAAGCCCGCCGCAAGCCCGGCGCCCATCACGCCTGCGCCATTGATAAGCGCCCCGGACCGAGCCACCGACCGGCACCAGGCCCTATCCTCAGGCCGCTCTGCGATGCGCCTGGTCATCGTTTGCATCATTCCCACGTTCGCAAATTGCGAAGCGAGCAGGAGCACCGCCAGGTAGTAGGCGTATTGCCCATAGCCCTCTATGCCAAGGTATCGCGCGAGAATGGGCAGAACGACGGCCGACGTGGCCAATTTGGCCATCGACCATCCACCGACGGAGAGCACCCCTTTAGAAACCGCTTTCGCCGACATGACTCTTCAGCATCGAACGCCCCACTGTTCCAACAGCAGCACGTATTCCTTGCCTCACCTATGCTGCAAAACGCGCGTATTGCTCTTGATGGGCAATCAATGCCCTAGAAGTTTCGTAGGTCTCTCGCACGTAAGCGTAGGCGGCGCGGCCTTTTTCCAAGGGTGCCTCGGCGAGGAGACTCCGAAGCGCTGCGGCGTAGTCGTCATCGTGCACCTGTTTTCCGAACCGCGTCGCGAACTGATCCGGATCAACCCGGCTGATGATCGGACATCCGTAAGCCGCCGCTTCCAAGAAGGTCAATGGAAGGCCTTCGCGCACGGCCGTGCTCACAAAGATCCAGGTATCCGAGAGCAACTGGTGCATCCGTTCCGGCTCGCGAAACCGATTGATCAGCCCCGGCATTTCGAGGTTGGGCACATCGCGGAATCGTCGGCGCAACTCAGCGTCAAACCCGGTCTCCGCAGAGGCGCTCCCCTTCCCGACGGCCACAAACCGATAGTCGGGAAACTGTGCGGCCAGTTCCAGAAACAGCCAGGGGCGCTTGCGTTTGTCCCACCGGGCGACGAAGGTGATCGTCGGCCGCTCGCTTTTACGAGGAACCGCCGGCGGCACGTCGATGAGATTCGGGAGCAGGGTCGGCAACTGCGTGAGCCCATACAGGCGCTTGACCTTTTCCTTGAGAAAGTGGGCCGGGCAATAGACAGCATCGGCCCGCCGCACCGCTTGCCTCACGAGAAACCCAGACTCAGTGAGATAGTTGAGCGGCGTCAGCAGCCGGCGCATCGGCGTCGCATACAGAAACTCGACCCACCAGTCGCTCAACTCCCGCGGATCCCGGCTGGTCACCAGATGCGCACGGTGTGGATGAATGCGTTGCGCCAGGTAAGTCAGGACCGTGGGATCCTGCGAGTGAAAGATGTCCGCGCTCGACGCTCGAATGAGACGGCAGGCATCCATGACATTGCGCGGCGAGAAACTGCGGATCTCGACACCACCGATGGTTTCAGCAGGCTGTTGGCCCTGGCGCCCGGGCACGATCACGCTGACCCGATGGCCGGCATGCACCAGGCTTTCGGCCAACTTGCGCGACATGCTGCCGAAGCCGCCATAAATCCCCCAATCAAAATACTGGCTGGTCAGAATACAGACATGCGGCAGCTTGCTCATGCCCGCGGCTCCCTGCTCAAATCGCGGGCGACTTTTTTCGAACCGCGAGGTGCCTTCGCTCGGCTTTCCACTGACGGAACCGCGACCCTAGCGCACAACTCCAGATAGCGGGCGGCAAGAGCGGGCCATCCGAACGCGAGAGCACGACGGCGACTCTCCTCTCCCATGCGCCTCCGATGCTCACCATCTTTCAGCAGGCGCTGCAGCGCAGCCGTCAACATCGGGACGTCCGCCCATGGCACGATCTCACCGTTCGCGCCCTGCGCGACCAATTCCGCCGTGCCTCCCGTATCTGTCACGACCACCGGCAATCCAGACGCCATGGCTTCCAGGAGCGCGATCGACATGCCTTCATGCTGAGACGGCAACACAAACACATCGGCCTCATGATAGACAGCCGGCATGTGTTCGCGCGCCACAAAGCCCTTGAACGTCACCGCCTCTGCCACCTGTAACTTCGCGGCCAGTGCTCGCAACTGCGGCTCGGCATCGCCGGTGCCGACGAAGATCAGCGCCATCCGCTCAGAGCTCGCGGCACGCAACCGGGCAAACGCCTGCAACAGATGATGTTGCCCCTTGCGCTCAATCAGACGGGCGACGCAGATCATGGTGAACGGCCGTCCCGGAGTATTCGCGGCCGGGACAAACGCCTTGGTATCAACCCCGTTGGGAATTGTGACCAGTGGCAAATCCGGCATGGTTCGGTGTGCCAAGGCGACCTGCTCCGCGCTGATGGCTGTCACCACACCAGCCTGACGCCAGATCCTGGTGATGAACGGCGTCAGCACCGGGTAGAGGTAGTTGTATCGTGCTTCGAACCCCGGCACATCCGGCCCCTGTAACGATACGACATACGGCAGTCCATGGGTAAGACGCAGCAGGTAACTGATGGCGCCCGCCGGCACCCCTGCAAAGGCGAAGCTCACATCGTACTGGTGTGACGACGCCAACTGCCTGGCCAGGCGCAGGCCCCGCCAACTATAGCGCAACAACTCACGATTGCTGGCATGGTGGATGTTGCGATTATCGACCGGCACTTTGTAGATCGTGATGCGATCGGCAAACGCCTCGGTTTCGTAACGAGCCCTGGTCCTCGAGGAGGTCACGAGATCCACCGTGACATCGGGCCGCAAGGCCATTTCCTCAAGCAGGTGCAGATTGACGACGCCGGTGCCGCCCCCGAGGGGAGGGAACTCGTTATCAAACATGAGAATGCGAATGGCGGTTATCTCCTGGTCACACGGCGGGCGACGTACAGCGGCCGGTGTTTGACCTCATCGGAGATGCGTCCGATGTATTCGCCGATGACGCCGATCGTCATGAGCTGAATCCCGGCGAGGAAGAAAATCGAGACGACCAGCGTGGTGAACCCGGCTACCCCGACGCCGATGGTGAATTTCTTGATGAGATAGAACAGCGCCACAAGGAAGGACAGCACCGAGACGGTAAAGCCTAGCAGCGTGATGATCCGCAATGGCATATGGCTGAATGAGACGAGTCCATCGAGCGCCAGATAGACCAGTTTCCGAAACGTGTACTTGGGCGTGCCGGCATGGCGCGCCTGGCGTTCATAGGGCACACCGATCTGTTTGAATCCCACCCAGCTGCGGATGCCCCTGACAAATCGGTTCCGTTCAGGCATGCGGACGAGCATGTCGACCACTTTCCGGTCCATGACGCAAAAATCGCCCGCATCCAGCGGAATCTCGATGTTGGCGACCCGTTGCAGCAACCGGTAGAACCCCGCGTACGCCAACCGCTTTCCCCACCATTCCTTTCGCTCGGTTCGCACGGCATAGACCACTTCCCACCCTTCCTGCCACTTCGCCAAAAAGGTGTGGAGGACTTCTGGTGGATCCTGTAGATCGGCGTCCATGATACTGACCACCCGTCCACGGCTATGCTCCAGCCCCGCGCTGATGGCGACTTGATGACCGAAATTCCTGGCAAACTCCACGACGACAACGCGATGATCCTCCGCCTCGAGACGCCGCAGAATCTCCGGGCTCTGGTCCTGACTGCCGTCATCGATAAAGACAATTTCATAATCCAGGCCCTGTTCGGTCAGCGTCTGAGTGAGCCGGGTATGGAGCGTCTGTAAGTTTTCTTCTTCGTTAAAGACGGGAATAACGATCGACAACATCGGCGGCGGAAGGGACGCGGCACGTTGCCCAAGAATGGCGGCCACCAGCGCCGGTGACTGGCGATGGTCTTCGGCAGTAGCGGTCAGTTCCATGGCCGAGGACAGCGCCCGGCAGAACTCCAGCGCTTCCTGCGGGTCCTGTGTCGGCGGCAACTGACGCCAATTGGTCGTCTTCCGCCCTGTTGCGGGCGACCCTTCTTGACGGCCAGGCCAGTCTCGAGGGCCTGGCTGCGGCGATGGCTGCATGGGGAACACTCCAACGTATATGGACTCGAAGCCGGTCACTCCCGATCGACCGCTGCTCCAGAGTGGAAATCTCAGTGTTGCTCCCTAGTGTAACGGAGCAGGTCGAATTGGGCCACATCTTGTCGTGAAATCGCCGTGTAGGATTTTCTGAAGCGACCCATCTGTTGCACCCTGATACACAGGGAGATTGTTAGGATGGGGGCTACTGCTGGGAAGGAGCGGGCTCGGCACCTCGGGTCATGATCGCCAGGCATCCAAGCCCCAACGCGATCCACACGAATTCCCGAAAACGCCGCAGGAGGGCGAAGGTAATGCCCGTCACCTCGCCATAACCGAATGCGGAGAGGAGGAAGAGATTGCCGGCATCCTGTGCACCCAAGCTGCCAGGAATAAAAAACGTGCCTCCCTTGATAAACACGGAGAGCGCCCCGATCGCGATAGCGGGCAACACGTTGATGGATTGCCCCATACACAGCACCATGACGTAGACCTCTAAGGCCTCCGCCAGCCACCCGAGCAGAAACAATCCCGTCGAAAGAAGAAACGCCTGTCGCTGGTGAGAATAGAACCCGGCAATGGTGCGATCCAGTTCACGCAGCTGCTGCTCGCGCGATTCCAAAAACTGAATACGCAGACCGATCCGCCGCAGCAGGTTCAAGATCCACGAAAACATGCCGTGGCGTTGGACGATGACAAAGGCGCCGACCCCGAACAGCAGGAGGCCCACGCTGACCAGCCCTGCGGTGATTGTCTGTCCGGCCGATCCGCCGGAACCCAGCAACCAGAACCCCAAGCCGATGCCTGCGAGGATGAACAGAATCTGAGCGACGGTCATGGTGGTTTTGGCCGTCACGACCGACGCGAGGCCCTCCACGAGCGGCACACCGTGGCGATTGAGGAGATACGCCTTCAGTGGTTCGCCTCCGACATAGGCCGTCGGCGTGGTCATGTTCACGACTTCTCCGGCGGTGCGGATGGCTAGGATGCGCCAAAACGGGACACCATCGCCCCAGGCGCCGAGCGTCACGCGCCAGCCATAGGCTTCGATCGCATACATGAGGAGGGAGGGAAGAAGAACCAGCACCATGGCGACGGGACCGAGTTGCGTCACCGCCTCGTAAATACGCCCGATGCCGATGTGCCAGACCAGTGCCGAGAGTGTCAGCGCCCCGAGGACAAGGAGGGCCGCTTTAAGCACGGGCCCGTGCCGAGGGTCGAATCACCCACACCATCATCAGCCAGAAGACTGTCGAGCCGAGTGCAGCCATCCACAGAAACCAATCCAGTTTATCCAGGATGGCAAATAGGAATACGACCACGGAGAAGTCACGGCTCGCCACATTCTTGAGAATGAAGTCAGACCATGCCGCCTGCTTCGGCGTATTCCAGCCCCGCGTCGCACCGATTTTTTGGGCCTTCGTCACCAGCCAGAACGCCATGGCATTGCCAAATACGGCCGCGCCTCCGAGCGCCAACGGGATCCACGCCTCGGCGGTCCCGGCCTGGCGAACGTAGGCCCCGCAGGCAATTCCGGCAAAGATGGCGATATGCACCACATTGTCCATGGCGATATCCAGCCACGCGCCGAAGGGCGATTCCGTAAAGGTGAGGCGCGCGACTTCACCATCGCAACAATCGATGATCGCAGCCAGCTGAAACAACAACGCAGCCACGATGCCTGCCGTATAGCTCCCGAGAGCGAATCCGACAGCGGCGAGTAAACCAACGGCGGTCGCCACCATCGTGATGGTGTTCGGCGAGCATTTCAATTGGAGAAAGAGTCGTGTTAAGAGCCGCGAAAAGGTCCGGTTGAAATACCGATCGACGAACCCTTCGGCCTCGCCTTTCAGCGAACGGAACAACGTCCGCTCCGCATGGCCCGCACTGGCGTGATCCCACACGTCGCGATACCAGAGCCCGGCGTGGGATGCGGCGGCAACGACCCGCACTCGACCTTCCATGGCGGCGCGTTCCAGCCAGCGGCGCATCGGAGTCATCCCGGGGGTATCCGCAACGCTGCTCGTTGATGCCGCACCTCCCCCGTTGGGCGGATTCAAAATACTCGCGGGCAACACCACCAGATCAGCCGCGACCTGATGTCCTTGCTGGACGGGCTGATTGTGGAATGAAACCAGCCGCCCCTCTTGCAAGGCGACCACCGGATTACGACGACCGGCCGCAGGTTCGACGGTGCCCGCTTCACGCGTCACCACCAGTGCTTCGCCGTCACGCACAGTCTGCCGCAAATGTTCGATCAGGCCCTTGGAAAACACGGCCTGGACTCCGGCGACGAGGCAGAAGCCCCGGACTTCCGCGGCCAGGGATTCCCAGGTGCGCGGATCGTCGAGCGGAAATTCCCGCACGGGCATCCACCGGACCGGAATCGTGACCCGTGCCCCCCGTGCCAACGCTTGCTTGAGCAACTCTTCATCGGGACCCGCCAGCACGATTAATTGGCGAATACCGCCTCGCTGCAAGGTGAGGACGGTCCGCTGAAAGAGGCTCAGCCCGCCGATGTGGGTCAAGGGGCCGACGTCGGTGAGGCTGCGTCCCGGGCGATCGCCGAAGAGACCGGCACCCGGCAAGAGGATGGCCGTGCTCAATCCCTGGAGTTCCGCGCCTCGTTGTAGGGTACTTTCACTCAT
>DAONAB010000028.1:9473-17141 GCA_035400805.1 Nitrospira sp.
TTCCCGCTCCGCCTTTGTCACATCTTCAGGAAAGTCGATCTCCGTCCAGGGTAATCCCCCGATTTTCTCATGCCCGACCTTCACGTCACGGAAATACTGCAACAAGCCGTCCTCGTACTCCATGTCCCAGCGGTCCTGGTCGATGTACCCCTTGAGGGAGGCAATCACATGCGCGGTATCCGCCCGGCGCACCCTGAGGAATCCGACTCCTTCGCCGGCGAGATCGTACCGATCAGGCACCTTCTTGCTCAAGGCGATGACGCGGTCACCCTGCACGACGACCATACATTCCTCGCCCGTTTGCTTTACCGTGTCGTCCATGAGCAGACAGTTTTCGTATGGCGAGGCCACCAGACGCCGAAGGATTTCCCGATGAAACAACACGTCGGCATCCATGATGACCACATCGTCGGTCAACGCCTGCCTGGCAATCCACAACGATGAAATACTGCCGCGATGGAACTCCTCGTTCACAAGATACGAGATGTCCACCCCATGGCACTGCGAACCCACCGCAGCCCGGATCATCTCCTGTTTGTATCCGACCACAATGGTGGCCTGCCTCACTTTGAGCGAGGCCAGGGATTCCAGATAGCGGGACAACAAGGTCTGCCCGCCGATCTCGATCAGGCATTTCGGCTTGTGCTGGGTCACCGGCCAAAGTCGTTTGCCGACTCCTGCCGCAAGGATGATCGCTTTCATGCGCGCGTCGCCGCTCCCGCCAGCACTTCTTCGACGGCGCCCAGAAATCCATCGATCTGGGCGTCAGTGAGCGCCCCCATGTTCGCGACACGGAAGATCTTCGATTCCAGCTGCCCTTGCCCGGCATAAATGACGTAGCCGCGGGCCTTGAGTTGATCATGCAGCGTGGCATAGCTGAGGCCGGCTGGAAGATGGAACGCCGAGATCGTGTTCGACTGCAGATCCGCCGGCAGGAACGGCTGCACGCCCATCCCGGCCATCCGTTCGCGAATTCTCGAAGCGATCCGCCGATACCGCTGAAAGCGGTTGGCGAGGCCCTCTTCTAGCAACTCGTCCAGGGCTTCCTCAAACGCGTAATACACCTGCACGGCCGGCGTGAAGGGCACAATGCCTCGTCCCTGCTCATCGACATAATGCGTCAAGGTCAGATACCAGGACCGTTTGGGATATTTGCGCATCCGGTCCAGGAACCCTTTACGCAGGAGGACAAACGACACGCCGGGAAACCCTTGGATGCACTTTCCAGCCGTGCCTGCCGCCATATAGATGTGCGAGCCGGCAATGTCGATCGGTTCGCCTCCCAGACCACTGACGGAATCGAGGACGAACACCCGGTTGAGACTGTCGACCACCTCCGCAATTTCTTTCACCGGATTGATCAGGCCGGTCGTCGTCTCATGATGCACCATCGACACCGCGTGCACCTCGGGATGCTGACGCAACGCCAACCGCAGTCGTTCGGGATCCGGCCTGACGTGCCATTCCGATTTGAGTTCAGACACCCCGAGCCGCTGCAAACCGATCATGTTGGACAGACGTTCGCCGTAGACCCCATTGTTGAGCACCAGCATGCGCTTGCCCAACGGCAGGCAGGACATGACGGCAGATTCCACGGCAGCCGTGCCGGACCCGGTCAGGATGACGGCTACATACTCGGATTCCGCACCGGGCACGAACGCGGTGAGCAGCTTCTGCTGAATACGCTGCAGCATGTCGGAAAACTCGGATTCGCGATGACAGATGTCCGGGCGCAACAACGCTTGCCGCACCCGTTCACTCACATTTACCGGACCTGGATTCAGAAGTATCATGGTTTTGCCTCAGGCTGTTGATCGGGACGGAGCAGGACGGGCTCACTCAGCACGTTCAGTGCGCCGCAGTTATTCAATGGCTTTCATGAAACGCGCGGTGATCGCCGGCGGCTCCAAGGCAATCCGGCCGGCATCCTCGACAAACTCGTTCACCTTGACGAGCAACATGCTGGGCCCGTCGTTCTTCAACATATCTTTGAATTCGTACACAAGATCTTCACGGTCCAGCACCCGTTCGACGGCCACATATCCGGCGGCTTTCGCCACCTTTTCCAATTGGACGACATTGGAGATGGTCGGCTGATTTCCCGTCGAACCATACACTTCATTGTCGAACACGACATGGATGAAATTCTTCGGCCGTAAGGCGCCCACGGTGGCGAGCGTGCCCATCCCCATCAACACATTGCCGTCTCCGTCGAACACAATCACCTTCTTCGACGGTTTGGAGAGCGCCACGCCCAAGCCGATCGCGGCGGCGTTGCCCATCGAGCCGATCATATAGAAGTGCGTCGGCCGATCGGCCAGCTTCTGGGCTTCCCTCGACGGGAATCCATTACAGATGATGACGGGCTGATCCGTCAGCAACTCGAGCAGCGCGGCCATCGCCTGCGCCCGGCTCTGCATCGTTCCCTGTTCCGGCCTCATGGGTGTAACCCCTTGATGATGCCCTTCTTGATCAGAAGGGCTACGGGAATCCGCTGTTTCATGAAGGTCTGCGCTACCCACCGGAGATCGTCCGCCATCGTCGGTTCCGACAAGGTGCGGTAAGGAATTTTCACCGTGTCGAGCAACTGCGGCATCGTCTCGCCCATCACCAGATGTTCCGGAGCGTCTTTCCCTTCAAACCCGCGCCAGGATATCAACAGGATGCACGGCTGCCGATAGATCATATTGAGCGAGAGCAGGGTGTTCAGCGACGTACCGAGTCCGGAGTTCTGCATGAGGACGGCGGGGATTTTTCCGGCCATGAAGGCGCCGGCAGCCATGGCAACCGCTTCATCCTCGCGCACGGCTGACGTATAGAGCTTGCGCGTGAGCAACTCTTCGATGATCCCGCCCAAAAGGGAATCGGGCACACCGGTGAAAAAGTTGACCCCCAGGCTTTCGAGCGCCTGCACGAACACATCACTGTCGACCATGAACCATGCTCCTGTCGCCTGACGGCTTTCGGCACAAGAGGCGCATTATAGCCAAGGGGTCCTCCATTCACAAGAACGCGGCGCCGAGAGTTGCCGTCACCTGAATGGCCATGATAGCGTGCCGATGGGGACTCGCTGAACGCCATGCGCCACGCCGGTTCAATATGGCCGTCTCTCCGCATCATGCCGCGCCTCGGCTGCGTCTTCGCGCTGCTGCTTCTCACCGCCGTGCCGGTGTTCGCCATCACCATGGCCAACGATCCGCACGGCTACCACGATCTGTCCTGGGGCATCCCCCTCACTGACATGCCCGAGCTCATGGTGACCCGTGAGAACACGCATACCATCGACTATGAATTTCGCGACCGCCAGCCCGCTTACGCCGATATTCCGGTCGAAAGCGTGCACCTCTCGACGGTCGACGCGCAGTTTGCGCGTGTCACGATCCGCTATCGCGGCGCCCAGGCCCATAAGCAGGTATTGCAGTATCTCGAGCGCACGTACGGGGCAATCGAGCGGCTTCCCGGGCAGATGATGCGAGGTCTCAACCAGCAATATACCTGGCGTGGAACGGAGACCGAAATCACCCTGACCTATGAGGCAAATCGGGATCGAGGGTTTGTCTTTATTGAAAGCCGGAACCTGGCGCCACGCTTTCAAGATCGCATGTCGGATACGGCGGAATAATCGATGCGGCACGGACAGACCTTCCTCCATCCACGCCGCTGCCTGTTGGTGCTCACGCTTGGCGTCGTGCTGCTGTCCCCGATTGCCCCGGCGCGGGCCGTCCCCATGGAGAACGATCCGAACGGCTTCGAAGGCATTCCTTGGGGAGCCGCGTTTACCGAATCGGATCAGTTCGTGAAGGTGGAGGACGCCGGCCGAATTCAGACCTATGAATTAACCTCCACACCCCGCAAGCTCGGGTCGGTGTTGGTCGAGTCGATGAAGTTCAGCACCGTCGAAGGTAAGTTCGCCCGCGTCATGGTCCGGTATACCGGCAAAGAGACCCACGACCGCCTGCTGACGTTCTTGCAACAACAATTCGGCCCGATCGATCAGACTCCCGGCCAAATGGCCGGCGGCGTGGTGAAGTTCTTCAACTGGCAGGGCCCAGACAGCGCGATCATCCTTCGCTATGACCTTCGCACCAGCCAGGGCGTGATTTTTTTTGAGAGCGAAGCGTTCCGCGTGAAGTTGAACGAAGGCAATTTGCCACCCGTCCCCTGACCGCTCTCATCCCGCTCCCGTGTCTCCACGGGCTTCCTCCCGCTGCGGATGGAATGTTCGCGATCCTTGTCACTCTTCATTCGTGCATGATACCTTGATCGGTGAGTAATCACTCACCGGACGAACGATGACGTGAAAGCGACGACCGCCAGCTCCCGCAATGCCAGTCATGATCGCCAGGCCAGCCTGATCTCTTCTGCGGCAAACCTGTTCGCCGCCAAAGGATTCAAGGGCACCACCACCAAAGAAATCGCGAAAGCTGCCGGCGTGAGCGAAGCCCTGGTGTTCAAGTACTTTCCCACCAAACGAGCACTGTACACCGCCATCCTGGCCGAAAAGGCGCCCCTGAGTGAACTGCTGAGCGCCGTGGAGGAATGTGCGCGCAAACGCGATGACCAGCGGGTCTTTACGCTGATTGCCAGCTACCGCATCCGCCCGGGAGCCGATCCGACGATGTTGCGCCTGCTGCTCTTCAGCGCACTGGAGGGGCATGAACTGGCGGATATGTTTTTCGGGAAACAACACCGGGTGTTTTACGATTATTTAGCCGGATATATTCAGACCAGGATCGACGAGGGAGCGTTTCGTGCGATCGACCCCTTGCTGGCGGCACGCGCCTTTATCGGCATGGTGGTCCACCACCGGCTGTTACACGAAATTTTCGACGTGCCCTTGCACTGTCCTCATGAAGACGTTGTCTCCACCTATGTGGAACTGTTTTTGACAGGCCTCCGGCCTTCATCCACCGCTAAGAAACGAGGCGTGACTCGTGTCCGGTAATCCGATTCGACGACACCCGATCGTCACCCTGGGCCTCATTCTCTTCGTCGCCGTGGCGGCATTGGTCGCGTTCCGCCTCACGAGCGGCGCCAAAACCGACCCGCGCAAGAACCGCATCCTCACCGTGGGCACCATGGCCCCCATCAAGCAGGATCTCGACGTCCGGCTGACGTATACCGCCGATTTGATTCCCAACCAGCTCGTCAACATTTTCTCCCGCGTGGACGGCTACATTGCCAAGATTTACGTGGATAAGGGCGATCTGGTGAAGGCTAATCAGCTGCTGGTGGAAATCGACCACACCGATTACATCCATGCCGTCAATCAAGCCAAGGCCAACCTCTTGTCGGCGAAAGCGAAGGTCGTCCAGCAGGATGCCGGGGTGCGGAATGCCACGCTCACGCTCGACCGCATGCAAGCGCTGATCAAAGACCAGTTCGTCTCCCAACAGGATCTCGACACCGCCCTGGTGAACCGCGATGCCGCCGTGGCCTTACAGGATTCTTTGCGGGCGCAGGTGCAGCAGATGACCGTCGCTCTGGCCCAGGCGGAAACTAATCTAGCCTACTCCTACATCCGTGCCCCGTTTGCCGGCTACATCGCCGAACGCAACCTCGATCCCGGCGCCTACGTGAGCGGCACGACTGCCAGCACGTCCACCGTGTCGCGCGGTATCTTAAGCGTGCACGATGTCGAGACCGTGCGCACGTTGATCGAAGTGGTGGAAAAGGACGTCCCGCTCGTGCAAGTCGGGCAACGCGCCGACGTGCGCGCCGAAGCCTATCCCAATGAGGTCTTCGAGGGCCGGGTCACGCGCATTGTCCAGGCCTTGAACCGCGCCACCCGCACAATGACCGTGGAAGTCGATCTGCCGAACAAGGACCATCGCCTCAAAGGCGGCATGTTCGCGCGCGTCGAAGTCCTGGTCGGCAAACATCCCCAGGCGATTCAGATTCCGCTGGACGCCGTAAGCCGGCTCGAAGAATCGCAGTATGTGTATGTGGTCAAGGATGGGAAGGCCCATCAGGTTCCGGTTGAACTGGGGGCTCGCGCCGAGAATCGGGTGGAAGTGGTGAAGGGCCTTGCAGGGGACGAGCAACTGATTGTGTCCGGCAAGGATCTGGTCAGCGAAGGCGTCCCGGTCCAAGTCCAACCGCTGGGCGACGCGAAGCAGGAGTCATCAAAGCAATCCTAAGAAGGGGCCTCCTGCGTTGACGGTACGCTCCCCGCGGTTCACCTCTAACGGTTCACGTCTCATGTCTCCATTATGTGGCTGACACTCCTCGCGCTCCGCAATCGCATCGGCATCCTGATGTTGTCCCTGGCCATGGTGATCCTGGGGGCGACCTCGTTGGAACGCCTGCCGGTCGATCTCTTTCCCAACATTCAGGTACCGGTCGCCTTTGTGGGCGTCATATACAAGGGCGCGCCGCCGCTCGACATCGAACAGAGTGTCGTCTACCCCATTGAGAAGGCCGTCAGTTCCGCCTCCAACGTCGAACATGTGGAATCCTTTGCCAAGCAGGGCATCGGGGCGGTACAGATCTGGTTCAACTGGGGCGCGGACATCAACGTCGGCCAAATGGAGGTGATGCAGCGCATCACCCAGATTTTGAACAGCCTGCCGCCCGGCATTCTGCAGCCGTTCATCGTCAAGTTCGATGTCTCGAACATTCCGGTTGCCTTCGTGACAGCCTCCGGCGGCGATCTCGACGAACGGGCGCTCTACGACCTGGCCTACAACACCATCGCGCCGCAGATCGAACAGATCGCCAACGTGGCCGCCGCCACAGTCGAAGGCGGAAAGATCCGGCAGATCAACATCAATCTCGACCCGGCTTTGTTGCAGGCGCGCGGCCTCTCGATCCTCGATGTGGTCAACGCGGTGAAGGCCTCTAACCTGATCCTGCCCTCGGGCGACATTAAGGCGGGAAACCTCGACTACAACGTCTTCACCAACACGCAGTTCAAGACCGTGGAGCCGATCAACGACGTCGTCGTCAAAATCGACGCCCGCGGCAATCCCGTGCGCGTGCGGGATGTCGGCGTCCTCGCCGACTCATCGGACATTCAAACCAACGTCGTCCGGACGGACGGCAAACGGTCGGTCTATCTCAGGGTCAACAAGCAACCGATTGCCAACACGGTGGAAGTGGTCGATGCCTTGCGCAAGGCGATCCCCAAAATGATCGGCATCCCGCCCGGTGTGCAATTGGGAATTTCCTTCGATCAGTCGGTCTACATCCGGCAATCGATCAAGAACCTGATCGAGCAGGCGCTGCACGGATCGTTGCTCGCGGCGGCGGTGATTCTCCTGTTCCTCCGAAACCTCACCAGCACGCTGATCATCTCGGTCGCCATCCCGCTGTCGATTCTCGTGACGTTCATCGTGCTGTATTTCACCAACCAGACGCTCAATGTGTTCACGATGGGCGGCTTAGCCCTGGGTATCGGTCGTCTGGTCGACGACTCGATCGTCGAGCTCGAAAACATTCAACGCCACCTGAATGTCGACCGGAACCGCTGGGATGCCATCGTCAACGCCGCGCGCGAAGTCGCGATGCCGATCTTCGCCTCTACGGTGACCACCGTCGTCGTGTTTCTGCCCATGTTTTTTATCGTCGGCATCGCGCGGCTCCTGCTCATTCCCCTGACCCTCACGATCGCGATCGCCCTGTTCACCTCGTTCTTTGTGTCCCGCACGGTGACCCCGGCGCTCTGTT
>DAONAB010000029.1:0-16475 GCA_035400805.1 Nitrospira sp.
TTTTCAGGCAGTTAGCACAAGCCGGGTCGGACCCACCCCCGGCATTGTGCTAAATGTGTGATAGTCGTCCTTCAACACCTGCACCGCTTCCCGCAAATTCTCCGGCGCCAGGTGCGCATACCGTTGAGTCATCCGCCCGTCGCGATGGCCGAATAACTGATCACCCTGTGCGGCCCGTCAATAACTTTGCCGCTTCTCCTTCTTCGAGAGCACGATGTGAGTCGCATTTGGCGTCGGTGCATTGATGCCCTAGGTTGCGTCCATCGAGATCGCTAAAGAGATGTTCGCCTGAACCAAGTACCAGCGGAGTCAGGACTACGTGACTCTCATCGATGAGGCCTGCGCGAAGGTATTACCGATTGGTCGCGACACCACCGCCGAGACGGATGTCTTTTCCATTCGCTGCCTCGGTGGCCTGTTTCAACGCAGCGTGAATGCCGGTCGTGACACAATGGAAGGTAGTGACGCCCTCTTCTTCTCGCATCCTGTGAAACGTCCGTGGTCGAAAAATCCGTCCTTCAATTGACAGGGTGAAAAAGACCGTTAAGGTAGAAATCGCGCAGAGAGTCTTTTCGAGGCAGTGGTCACACTGGGAAAAGGGAGATTGTATGAAGCAACCATGGCTCGTCGCGTTCGTCGGAGTGGTGATTGGTCTTCAAGCCGGCACAGCCTTCGCTCTCAATCCGGACAATGGACCTGGATGCGGGTTGGGAAAATTGGCCTGGTCCGACTACAAGACGCCCAAAAATATTGCGCCGCAAGTCATGATGGCTACGACCAATGGGACGTTCGGCAGCCAAACATTCGGGATCAGCTTCGGCACCTCGGGCTGCACGAATGACGGCAAGGTGATGGCGTCGCAGGAGACGAATACCTTCATCGCCAGCACGTTCGACACGCTGTCGACGGATATGGCGAGAGGCGGGGGAGAACACCTGACTGCCTTAGCGACATTGATGAATGTGCCGATCGAACAGCAGCCGGAATTTTTTCAATTGGCGCAACAGCAGTATCTCTCGCTCACGGAAGCGGGAGAAGTCTCTTCGGTTGCCGTGGTCAAGGCGCTGCAGAATGCGATGACCGGCCATCCCGCGCTGGCCCGACTCGCCGGCTCACGGTAACTGACTCGTCTGTCATCCTGTCGAGGGCGGCTATCTTCTGGGCCGCCCTCGTCGTTGATGCCTGCTTGTCACGTCACGCCCTCATGACCTTTGGGCCTCCCCTGAGGCAAGCGCATAATCCTGTCCTCTGCTGCGGTCTCCCCGCTTGAAGCCTTCTGCCCGGGGGAGGATAATCGCTCTCGCATGATTCAGCCTTCCCACCGACTACTCCTGCTCACGATCATCGTCCTCGGGATCGGCCTCTATACCCTTGATCTCTACCTGCCATTGGGCATCGGAAACGGGGTGCTCTATGGCGGCCTTGTGGTTCTGTCGCTTGCGATTCCTGATCGCAAGGTGCCGGTGCTGGTGGCGGGCACCTGTTCTGTGCTTGCGCTGTCGGATGTGTTTCTCGGCGTCACGCTGCCCAACGTGCCGCTTTGGATGGGATTGAGTAATCGCATGTTCAGCCTGACGGCGATCTGGTTTCCAGTCGTCTATGCCTTTCAGCGACGCAAGAGCGAAGAGGCCCTTCGAAACGCCCACAATGAACTGGAGATTCGAGTAGAGGCGCGCACCCGCGAGCTGGCGTTGGTCAATCAGGCGCTGGTGGGTGAGATCGAGGAGCGGATGGAAACAGAACAGTCTCTTCGCGCAAGCGAGTCATCTCTAAAGGTGAGTCAGGAAGAGTTGCGACAGAGTCGTGAGGAACTCCGGGCCCTGGCTGGACTGTTGCTGACGGCGCAAGAAGAAGAACGCCGCCGCATCGCGCGTGATTTGCACGATGATGTCAACCAGCGCCTGGCCATGTTAGCCATGGATCTCCGGCGAATCGAAAAGGGCGAGGCGGGGGATCTTGCCGACATCGGGGGGATGGTGCGGTCGATCACCGGTCGATTAACCGCCGTCTCGGATGATGTCCGGCAGATGGCCTATCGCTTTCATCCGTCTATTTTGGATGATTTGGGCCTCACGAAAGCCGTCCGCCGATTGGTCGATGACTTTTCGGCCAGCACCGGGGTCGAGGCCGTGTATGTCCACCACGATTCGTTGAGCCCCATACCGACCGATCTGGCGACCTGCGTATACCGGATTGCTCAGGAGAGTTTGAACAATGTGGCCCGCCATGCCAAGGCGACCGAGGTGGAAGTGGAATTGATTTGTGACGAGGGGATGATTACTCTTTCAGTCCGGGATAACGGGGTCGGATTTGATGCCGTGAATGCCTCACAGGGACGGGGGCGTCTGGGATTGTTGAGCATGAAGGAGCGGGTGCGGCTGGTGCGAGGGACCTTGAATGTATCGTCGTCGCCGGGGGGCGGGACGCATATCGATGTTGGCGTGCCGCTGTCCGGGAGTCACCATGTCTAAACCGCGCGTCTTACTCGCCGACGATCATTCACTGGTACTCGAAGGATTTCGCCGCATTCTCGTAGACCAGTGTGAACTGGTCGGCATGGTTGAGGACGGTCGCGCGTTACTCGAGGCGGCGGCTCGACTCGAACCCGACATTGTGATCCTGGATGTCTCCATGCCCCTGCTCAATGGCATCGATGCGGCCACACAACTCAAGAAAACGCATCCGTCGATGAAGGTGATTTTTGTCACCATGCATTCGGACGCCGATTATGTGCGATCCGCCTTTGAAGCCGGGGCCTCGGGATACCTTCTGAAGCGGTCGGCGGTCGATGAGTTGGAACAAGCCATTCGGGCCGTGTGGGCCGGGCATACCTACATCACACCGTTGATCGCGAAAGATCTCCTCGACGTGTTGCTCACCGTGGGATCGGGACAGGGGCAACAGAAAAAAACGCTCACGTTTCGCCAGCGTGAGGTGCTCCAGTTATTGGCGGAAGGGCGCACGGTAAAGGACATTGCGCTCCGCCTCAAGATTTCCACCCGCACGGTCGAGTTTCACAAAGCGCAAGTCATGGAACAGCTGAATCTGCGGACCACGGCGGAATTGATCAAATATGCATTGACCCACGGTTTTCTGGCTCCTTCCTGATTTCGGCCTCCTGCCATTCCGTCCGTGCGATCCGCTTTTCGTGTGCGATCTCGCATCCCCGGCCTCCGGTTTTTCTCATCAAAATTTCATGCGGTCTTCAGTCGGCCTTCATCTTCGAGCCGTACCATCCATTCCTTCATCAAGAGAGCGCCGTGTCCCGGCATAGCCATCCGGACGGCATGCGCTGATCTCGAATAGCTTCGGATCGATTCGGTGCAACCCGTCACGCATGCTGGACTGCCTCTCCCTATGAGTCGGAGGGGTGAACAGAGGTGCGGTCAGTCACGGAGTGGTCGGCGGGAGTGATGAACAAGAAAGGAAGGACGCGTGATGCGCATTGCTCAGGTCAGTCAGTGTGTTGAGGAGGTATCCAACGAGAGTGAACGTCCGGACGCCCGGGGGGTGGAGTTCCTGACGAGGAGCCTGATCCGATTCGGTCATGAGGTGACCGTCTTCGCCAGTGGTGACAGTCGCGTATCCGGGAGACTCGTCCCCGTGTCGCCTCAGGCGCTGCGGCACTATCCGGCTCCCAAGCGGCATCTCTCCGAAGGATTGACGTTTCTGGCGCTTGAGAAAGCGTTCTCCATGGTGTCTTCCTTTGATCTTCTCCACGTTCATGCGGGGTTTACGGCCTTTCCCCTGATGCGTCGCAGTCCGCTTCCCACCGTAGCGACGGTCTATGGCTCGCTGGATGCGCCAGAAGTGTTGCGTTTGTTCAGGGAGTTCAATGAATTGCCCCTGGAGGCAACATCGGCGGAGCAGATTCGACAGTGCCCCGACCTCAATTGGCTCGCGCTCATTCCGCTGCCCGCTCCATGTCAGCCCAGCGAAGTCGATGCGGAAACACTCGATTCACTGGTTGAAACCGCGACGGCCTATACCGCCGTGTATGAGGGCCTCATCGAGAGAGCGGTCAGGCATGGGCAGGCAGTCCGCCCGGTCTATTCGCTTCAGGATGTGGAGACTGTTCGTTGACGACCCGCACATATTGAGTCTGGCATTGCAGGTAAAGTGGCCGACGGCGTCATAGGGACTTGTCCCTGTGGCGCCGAACGGTTGATTCGTCCATCACTGACGGGAGCGCTGCGCTTCCACTCACGCTCTCCCCCGTTCACGAGTACTGATCCTGTTTCTCTCCCTTCCGTGGACTGGCCGCTTGCGTTTCCCCGATCGCACGCACGATCCGTCGCTGCTTATACCTCGTAATCTTCTCAGACAAACTATCGGGCTTTACGAGTTCCGCCTTCCGGCACGGTGCCGTACAACCGGTGTCTGGGCGCGACATGCCATCCCCAAGATGGTCGGAGATGTTTGTTGGCAGGAACGGTGGCCATGAACCGGAACGATTTTCTGGTCGCATTATTCGGGCGCCCCGTCTGGTTCCAGTGCAAGAAATGCCGCCGGGTGATGGCCGGAGACACGCAGGAATCGTTGCCTGACCCGTGGCAGGAAGAAGGGGCAGCCATGGAAGCCTGGCGCGTGAGGCCTGAAGATTTGTGGTGGTTCGATACCGTCTGTACTCCCTGCCAAGACCAGCAAAGGAGCTAGGTTCTGTTCGACGGAAGTTTCGCCCGGACGGCAATCGAGAATGTGAGCCCTGATCTGGCATCTGGACGCCGGGCTTCTCGGGCTGTCCATCAATTCCAAGTCGGGATGAGTCAGGTCATGCCGGCGGGCCTCTCGGCAGGGTTGCGTCGGATCGTCGATCATATCGTGTGTGTCGCGGGCACCACCGGCCCGGGAACCGATCTCTGGGACGGCATTCGTCTCGAATGTGAACGCGAATGTTCCGGCATCCGCCACGGGAAGGGCACGGTGGCGCATGCGCTCGAATGGGAAATCCTCAAGCTCCAGACGCGCCTGGACGGCATTGTCCACGCGAATCGTCCGTCTACGGCTCCACTCTTTCGCAATCGACACGTGCACATCGGCGCCCTGATCCGACTCTGGCGACGGCTGGCCTTGGAGACCGAAGAATGGCTGGCGAGTCAGGGGTATGACACGCTGCTCGATGTGGGGCCATGGGGCGGATTCAACTTCGTGGTTGAACCGGACGGCTACACGCGGATGCCTTTTGCGCGGCTGACTCTGGCCGTAGGCGGGTTGCCATCCACGCCCTTCCATGAAGCAGGCGGGCCGCTCTTTCAACATCTGCTTCCGCGGTACCATGCCGCATTACAACAAGCGGGCGTGGAGTTTCCTCCTCACTGGCAATTTCAGCACGCCAAACGTGATGCCACCGGACGATTGCTCGAAGTCTCCGGTACCCATTACCTGCCCACGCACAGCTACGAGCGCCGGACGTTCATCAAGGTGCGGGTTTCGCGAGGCTGCGAGGTCGTGGAGGAAATCGCCCTGCAGGATTTTCTCCTTCTGCTCGAACGCCTCCAGTTCACCACGGATTGGGACCTGTATCGGGAGCAGACGAAGGATGTAGATGCGCGCTTTGATCTCCAGGACTTTATCTCGCTCAGCCATATGGTCGAAGGCGTGTACCAGCGGACCGCTGCCGAGGATCGACTCCTGCACGAGATGAAGGACGCGTTCCGTGGGCCCATTCGAGCCAGACAGGTGTTATATGGGTACCTGGGGCAAGTCGTGAAATTGCGTTGGGTGGAGAATGTGTATTGGGCCTTGGCGGAGGCGGCTCTTGGCGTGAAGCGATATCAGCGCATGGTCTCGTTCGATCGCGAGGTCTGTCCTCAGATTCCGCCCCGTTTACTCATTCCTGTGCGGCGGCACTTGAACCGCTACCACCAGCGTATCGGCGGAACGGTCTGAGCCCAATTCAGTCGTCCGATCAACGTTTCGTGGCTTCCAAGGTGCCGATGCTGCCGGTGACCGTATGGCGGCGGCAACGTCCGAAACCGGCCTCCGTCAACCAATCCTCAACTTCATTCCAGCTGTAACATCGGCCTGTTCCCGTAAAGGCATACATCAGGAGCGAAAAGACAGCCGCCTCGGCAGGACGGGTCTTATCCCTCGTCAGCAAATACTCCACAATGAACAGCTTGCCGCCCGGTCGCAGGGCCTTCCGGGCACGGCGGAGCAATCGCCGGTTGTCCTTCCTGCCAAAATCGTGGAGCACGTTAGAGAGCAGGACGATGTCCATGTCGGCGGGGAGGGGCGTAGTTAGGAGGTCGCCCTCTTGGACGTGAATGCGGTCCGCCAGCTGTTCCTGACGGAGTAACTCTTTGGCGACGGTGACGGACTGGTCCACGAGGAGACCCTGGAGCGCGGGATACCGTCGGGCCAAGGCGATTGCATAGGACCCTGCTCCACACCCCAGGTCCAGAAATCTCTCAGCCTGCCGGGGCAAACGGAATGAGTCGATGGTCGGGTGCGCCAGCATGTGGCTACGCTCCTGCATCGCGAGGGCGAAGCGCCGCCGGAAATTGGCTGTCTTGGTAATGGGTGCCCATCCAGGTGGGCCATGTCGGAGCGCCCTCGTCATGCTGGTCCAATCTGCCCAATGGTGGTTTAAGAGCCACAGGAGGTTGGTGATCGCGCGAGGGCTCTGGCCATCGAGAAACGTGCGTCCGAGCGGCGTGTTCCAGTAGCGCCCGGACTTCATGCGGAGCAGGCCCAATCCTGACAGGGCCTGCAGCAATAGCTCCATGCCTTCGCGTGTGGTTTTGCATGATGCGGACAGTTCGTCAGCGCGTCGTCCACCGGTCCCAATTGCTGTGAACACACCGAGCTCGCTGGCGACCAGAAGGGCTTTGGATTCGGCATATCCGTTCGCCAGGCCCATCAGCTGTTGATACGTCATCCCGTTTCCTGTCATGTGCCAGAGCCCACGCATTGCCCCCTCCGTCTTGAAGAACACTGTACCATCGCGGATATCTGAGCGGCGAGCGCTAAGCTGCAGCATGTCGCACAGGTCCTCGTGGCGGGACTACCTCACCGCCGACCTTTCATCCGGAGCCGTGGTTCTGATAGAAGCGTAGGATGCTGGATGTCATTGGTCTCGGTGCTGTTGCCGGTCTCTTTCCCGTCTACCTGGGGATTGTGGCTGCCCTCTATCTGGGTAGGGTGTTGCCACGAACTTGGGAGGGCGGGCTTATCGGGGTGGCCAACGGAGTGCTGGTGTATCTGTTCTTCGACCTCATGCACGAAGCCACCGAGCAGACGGGCGCGCGTGACCCGGTGTCATGGCTCGTGTTTCTGGGCAGTCTGGGCGTGAGTTTTGTCGGCTTAGTCGCATTGGAATCCAGCCAGGTGTTCGGCGCGCGTTCCGGAAACCGGATCCTCTCGTTGCCCTACATGATTGCGGTGGGCATGGGGTTGCACAATCTCGGCGAAGGGCTCGCGATCGGTGCCAGTTATGCCGGTGGAGAATATACGCTCAGTGCCTTGCTGGTGGCGGGGTTCGGCCTCCATAACGGAACCGAAGGATTCGGCATCGTCGGGGCCGCCGGAAAAACACCGATATCCTGGCGCGATGTGGCGTTGCTCGGGCTCATTGCCGGGTTGCCGACCTGTGTGGGCACGTTTCTCAGTGGGCAGGGCGTATCGTCCTACTTCTCGATCTGCTTTTATGCACTGGCGGCAGGGTCACTGCTCTATGTGGTGCTCTCGCTCACGGTGATGTCCTACACGGCGACGCGTCGAGTGCAGGTATCGGCGGGTATCTTTGTCGGCATCACGATCGTGTATCTCAAAGCCATGATCCTGACTCTTGTCAGCGGCGTGCGCAGCTGACGAGGCTGCTTTGCGATAGCGTGACTTACCTCCCCGTCTCGTCTGTGCTCCTACACATTCCTGGATGCCTCGAGTTCGTGCGCTCCCGTTGCCTGTCACGTAGGACTCAGTGAGTGGTGACCGGGCAGCTGGCCGGCGCTTCAATTGACCCCGCGACAGTCGGTTGTGTATAAAATGATCTGCTTATCGGGATGCCGGTTTTTCTTCGGGAGGCGTTCATCATGGCGGGACGGGAATTTCACGACGGAGCCAAGGATGGCCTGGAGGCGTTGGAGCCTCTCGACCCGGAGAAGATTCATTCGTTTACGGCATTACTGGAAGCCATGCGGAAGACAGCGTTCGGCGGCCGTCGTCTCGGCGAGGCCTACGAAACGCTTGCCGCGATGATCGAGGATCCTGAGTGCAAAGTTGTATTGACCCTCTCCGGTGCCATGACGATCGCCAAAATGGGCAAGATTATCAGCACCATGATCGATCGTGGCATGGTGCAGGCGATTGTCTCGACCGGCGCGCTGGTGGCGCACGGATTGAGCGAATCAGTGGGCAAGCTGCACTACCGTCATGAACCGTCCCATTCCGATGAAGAGCTGTTTCAAAAGGGCTATAACCGTGTCTACGACACGCTCGAGATGGAGTCCAATCTCAATTATGTCGAGCATGTCGTGTCGCAGACCATGAAGCGCATCAATGTCGGCGAGCCTCTGTCATCCAATTATTTGACCCGCGAGTTGGGCAAGACGTTGGCCGAGGAGTTTGAGGGCCCCGGCATTCTCAAGAGCGCCTATCTCAAGAACGTGCCGGTCTATATTCCTGCGTTTACCGATTCTGAAATGGGCCTGGATGTCGCCACCTGGGCCATGGGGAAGCAAATCGATTTTACCCGCAGCCAGATCAAAGCAGGCGGGGATGTGGCGGTGTTACGTGCGCTGCATGAGACCTGTCCGGTGTTTAATCCCTACCTCGACCTGAATCATTATGCCGAAGAAGTCCTCGGCTCCACGAAGCTCGGGATTTTCACGATCGGCGGCGGCGTGCCGCGCAATTGGGCGCAGCAAGTGGCCCCGTATATCGAAATCAGCAATTCGCGTCTCGGGCTCAACGTGCCGCCGCCGCGCTTCCACTATGGCGTGCGGATCTGTCCTGAGCCGGACTATTGGGGCGGGTTAAGCGGGTGCACCTACCAAGAAGGCATCTCCTGGGGCAAGTTCGTCCCGCCGGCCGAGGGTGGTCGCTTCGCCGAAGTGCTCAGCGATGCCACACTGGTCTGGCCGCTGCTCATGGTGGGATTGCTGGAGCGGTGCGCCGCGAAGAGTGTCTCCGCATGACCCCCGTGGCTGGTTGGATGATCAGGGTTGCAGCGCCATTCCTGCTGTTCGTGGTTACGACGGCGTCAGCCTTGGCGGGAAGTTCGCCGACGGTCGACAATCGTATGCGGGGCAAGGCGGATGCGCCTATCACCATGATCGAGTACTCGGACTTCACTTGTGGCTACTGCCTGAAATTTTTCAAGGAAACCTGGCCGAAGATTCAGGCTCGGTACGTCGACACGGGGAAGGTGCGGTTTCTCTACAAGGATTATCCGCGTGCCGACCAGGGCCCCGGTGTGACGGCCGCTCTGGCAGCCCGTTGCGCTGGAGATCAGGGCCCCTACTGGCCGATGCATGACCGCCTGTTTGCCGCCGACGGCCGGTTGGATGTGGATAGTTATTTCCAACACGCCAAAGCCATCGGACTCGATCAATCGAAGTTTCGGGAATGTTTGCGCGACGCCCCGCATATGAAGGCGATTTTTCAGGATCGCGACGAAGCCAATGCCTGGGGATTTCACGGCACGCCCGGCTTCATCCTGATGCGGACGACGCAGCAGCCGACCGCCAAGAATCCGGCGCTCGCGATTCCCGGGGCTTTCCCCTTTGCCGCGTTTGAAGAAGAAATCGAGAAATTGCTCGCGGTCTCGGGAGAGAAGGCGAAGTAGGCCGTCTCATGCGCATGAATGATAGTAGGGCGAATATCGTGACCAGCATCATCGTCTAGCCAGGAAAGAGGAAATTGCACTATGGGGTCTAAACAAGCCTTTTGGACTGTGCCTGCAAAGGATGGAGAGCCGGATCTGTGGGTATGCATGTCCTGTCTGAGCGAGGCATTCTGCCGCAAGGTACCCATGCCCGCCTGTCCGACCTGTCACGGGGTCTCCACCTATGAAGCGTTTACCTTGGCGGCGGTGCAGGATTGGGGGACCGACGAGCTGATTGCCAAAGCCGTGGCTGCTCAGCAGGAAAGCGCGGCACTCAGTGCGGCGGCTTCTGCGGCGCCCCCTGTGGAGTCCGTGCAGTAGCGAGAGTCCTCTCCGGGAGTTGGTCCGTTGGAAAATGGACGTCCATTTCTAATCGGCGGTCGCTGGTCTCAGGCCACGACGGTCGCCCCCGTACGAAATCCCTATACAGGCGAGACGATTGCCCATGTCTGCCAGGCAAGTCCGGCGGATGCGGAATCGGCCGTGCAGTCTTCGGTCGAGGGTGCGGCGGCGATGCGTCGCTTGTCGGGCTATGCCCGATCGACGTTGCTGGCCAACGCAGCTCAGGCGCTGCAGGCGCGGCAGGAAGAATTCGCGCGCACGATGACGGCGGAGGCCGGCAAACCTCTGACGGATGCCCGTCGTGAAGTCGGTCGTGCCATTCAGACGCTCTCGATTGCCGGGGAAGAAGCTAAACGCATCGGAGGAGAGGTCGTACCGCTGGATTGGTCGCCCGGCATGGAGTCCTATTGGGGCGTGACGCGGCGGTTTCCCATCGGGCCGATTCTCGGAATTACCCCGTTCAACTTTCCCCTCAATCTCGTCGTGCACAAGGTCGCTCCGGCCTTGGCCGCGGGCAATTCAATTTTGATCAAGCCGGCTCCCCAGACACCACTGACGGCGTTGTTGCTGGGCGATCTGCTGCTCAAGGCCGGTGTGCCGCCTGGGGGACTCAACATTCTGCCGTGTGACAATACCGTCGCCGAGCAATTGGTCGTCGATCCCCGATTCAAGCTCCTGAGTTTTACCGGGAGCGCGCCTGTCGGCTGGATGTTGAAGGCCAAGTGCGGCAAGAAAAAGGTCGTGCTGGAACTGGGCGGCAATGCCGCGGTGATCATCGAGCCTGACGCGGATCTGGAGTATGCGGCTCAACGGTGCGTCACCGGCGGGTTTACGTATGCCGGGCAGACCTGCATTTCCGTGCAGCGGATCTTTGTGCACGAGTCCGTTGTCGAGTCGTTTACCGAACAGCTCATGACCCGGGTGCGAGGGTTGGCGACCGGGGATCCGGGCGACGAGCGCACCGTGGTGGGTCCGTTGATTGACGCCGGAGCGGCGCAGCGCATCGAGGGCTGGATCGGCGAAGCGGTTGCGCAGGGCGCACGTCTGCTCTCGGGCGGGTCTCGTGAAGGATCAGTGGTACGTCCCACCGTCTTGTCTCAGGTGACCGCTGCGATGAACGTCTCCTGCCGGGAAGTCTTCGGACCATTAGTGACGATTACGCCGTACCGTGAGTTTGAGGCGGCCTTGAACGCCGTGAATGACTCGGACTACGGGTTGCAGGCAGGTATCTTCACCAACAATATCGGCCGCATCTTTCAGGCCTTCGAACAGTTGGAGGTCGGTGGAGTGCTGGCGAACGAAATTCCCACCTTCCGCGCAGATCACATGCCCTACGGCGGCATCAAGGATTCCGGCATCGGCCGCGAAGGCCTGCGGTATGCGATCGAAGATATGACCGAGCCCAAGTTGTTGGTCGTGAATCTCCGACGCGGGTGAGCGAAAGCGGTGGCGGGGCAAAAAAACCCCCACGCTGTATTGCGGATGAGGAACAAACTTGATACAACTTTCGCGCGTGCCGCCGCATGATTACACGCGCGACCCCGGGCCTGTGACAATACATCGAACACTCTGGCGGCGTGCGTTCGACGCGGGATGAAGAGGGAGACGACATGGTACCAACACACATGTTTTTGACGAGAGGTGTCGGAGTACACAAGGAAAAGCTGGCTGCATTCGAGCAGGCCTTGCGTAGTGCCGGCGTCGCCTATTGCAATCTCGTCAGCGTCTCCTCCATTCTTCCTCCCCATTGCAAAATCCTTCCGCGCAAGCGCGGCGAGAAGTTTTTGAATCCAGGCGAGATCACCTTTTGCGTCATGGCCCGCTCGGAGACCAACGAACGTAACCGGCTCATCTCTGCGTCCATCGGCCTGGCGATTCCCACCGATCGTGATACCTACGGCTATCTCTCCGAGCATCATGCCTATGGTGAAACGGACGAAGAATCCGGCGAATACACGGAAGACCTCGCAGCCCAGATGCTCGCCACGACTCAGGGGATCGAATTCGATCCGGACGTCGCCTGGAAAGAGCGCGAGCAGGTCTTCAAGATGGGCGGAAAAATCGTCCGGACCCTCAACATCACACAATCCGCAGTAGGACGGCCGAACCGTTGGACCTGCGTGATTGCCTTGGCAGTGTTTATCCCCACGGAAAACATTCCCAAGAGCCTGCGGAACAAGGCCTAGCGGCGGCGATGGCGCTTCCGTCCGGGTGGCTTGGCCAAGCCGACAATTTCCTCGGAATCGACGAGCCCTGGTGCCATCCTGATCAGGCCGGCGTCTACGTACTACCGGCTCCCTACGAGCATACATCGAGTTACATCCTCGGGTCTGACCGCGGTCCCTCCGCCATCATCGAAGCGTCCCAGCAGGTTGAGTTGTACGATGAAACGTTGCGGTACGAGCCGTATCGCGAATGGGGCGGCGTGGCTACGGCAACCACGCTCAATTTGGCCGGACGTGTGGATGGCCAGGCTGTGCAGGCCATTCAGGATTTTGTGCAGCCGCATGTCGGGCGGGGCAAGTTCTTGGTGACCCTCACGGGGGAGCATACCGGTGCGTTAGGCGCCATCCGCGCCCATGCGCAACAGTATTCCGGCATGTGCGTCGTGCAAATCGATGCTCATGGCGACCTTCGACAGGCGTACCAGGATAATCCCTACAGCCATGCCAGTGTCATGGCGCGGGTGGTGCAGGATGGACTGCCGCTTGTGCAGGTCGGTATCCGGTCGATCAGCCCCGAAGAAATCGAGCTCATCGACAAGACCCCTCGGATCAACACCTTTTTTGCCGCGTCGATTCTGGACCCTTCCGGACCTTACGAGGGACGGGCGGCTCGCTGGATTCCTGACGTCGTGGCGTCCTGCACCGGACCTGTGTACCTCACCTTCGATTGTGACGGGCTGGATGCGTCGCTGGTTCCGGCCTTGGGAACACCGGAACCCGGAGGGTTGGGGTGGTACGATACGCTTGCGCTCGTCACGGCGCTGGCCAACGGCCCGGGCATCGTGGGCATGGATATCAGCGAGATTGCGCCCATTGAAGGATTCGTCGCGCCTCAGTTCAGCATTGCTCGCTTGATCTACCGCATGCTGGGACGGATTCGCGCGGGTCGCCGGGTTCATTGAGCAGATGCTGCACACTCAGCCACCGCTATGCGCACGTTACTGAGACCTCCGATGGACGGTTCGTAGTACACCTCGCCTTGTCGTTTGCGCGGCCGCGCCATGCGCATCAATAAATTTTTTACTGAACAGGGTTTGTGTTCACGGCGAGAGGCCGACCGGCTGGTTGCCGAAGGCCGGGTCACCATTAACGGGGTGGTGGCCAAGCTCGGTGATCAGGTGTCGCCGCAGGATATTGTGGCGCGTGACGGAACGGTCCTGCAAAGGGGCAATCGTGCAGTCTATATCAAATATCATAAGCCGGTCGGAGTGACGACGACGACCGAACTGCACGTGCCGCGGAACATCATTTCGGAAATCAAACATCGTGAACGGATTTTTCCCATCGGACGGCTCGACAAGGATTCGTCGGGTCTCATACTTCTGACCAATGACGGCGATATCGTCAACGAGATCCTGCGGGTTGAGCACGGGCATGAGCGCGAGTATCGCGTGGAAGTGGATCGTGAATTCGACGAGGCCTTTCTTTCGCGGATGGCCGACGGTGTGGTGATATTGGGCGAGCGAACGCGCCCATGCCTCATGGCGCGATTGGGGCCGCGTCGATTCCGGATCATCCTGACGGAGGGACGCAATCGCCAGATCCGTCGTATGTGCCAGACGCTCGGCTACCGGGTGGTGTCACTCCATCGCGTGCGGATGATGCACATCACCGTCGAAGGGCTTCATGCGGGACAGTGGATGGATTTGGATCAAGAGGAACGTCGCCGACTGTTCCAGGCTCTTGGTCGGCCGCCCGAATCGTCGATATGAGGGCAGGGCGAGTCGCCCCTATTCGGCGCGGAGGGCCGCATTGGGCCGGTCACCAGGCAGGTTCAGGGCGTCGGGATGGGCAGATTCTTCAGATCTGGAGGCCGGCAGCGGCGCTTTGATGGTTCGACTGAGAAACAGATTGAGCAACGCGATGAAAAAACTTCCGCCCACGATCCAATAGCTGGTCGAGCGGATAGTTTTGGTGCCTTCATCGCGCATGTCCTTGGCGACTTCCGCCACGGTTTCCAGTAAACGGTCCAACGCCAGACTTACCTGCATCACCTTCGGCCCGCCGTTGTCGGCGGCATGGATTTCCGCTTTGCGCCGAAGTTCCGTTGCCTCTCCCGGCGATCCCGCCTTCCATTCCTGCGACAAGAGATCGACCGTTTTGCTGGCAACATGGAAGTATTGATCGAGGCTTTCACGCACGGCCTGGATGTCTTTTTCTTCGCTGCGTCCGCTACGGGAGACGCGCAGGCCTGCCGCCGCATATCGATCCACCGCATGTTGAATGCGCGCTCGTTGCGCCGGAAGGGATTCGGTAATACGCTCGAAGACCGCCTGATTTTCGGCTTCCAATGAACGGATGATGGTATTGCGATATCGTATGCCGTCGTCTGCGTGAAAAAAAAGATCGGCGGCTCCCAGCGTGTATTCCGTATACATGATGCGCAGGTCTTGATCGATGCGGCTGAGAGCCTGCCCGCTGATCCATCCCAGTCCCGCGATCAGGATGCTGATGATCAATTGATTCGTGCTGGGAAAGGACAATTTGAAACGTGAGGCAAACGACACGGATGTCCCTTTCGTCTGGCCGGAGACCGGAGTGCCTGACCCTGGAGTCTTAGGCATTGAGTCTAGCAGATCATGCCTGAAGAAAGAAATCGAGGCGCATTTTGCGACGTGGCCGATTAATCGAGGATGACGCGGCGCTCGACTAATTGGCCGACTTCGGGATCATTCGACACGAACACAATGGACCAGGGCTCTTCTTTGGAGCAGAGCCTTCGCAGAAGCGTCAGTCGCACGGTCGGGTCGATATTGTGAAGGCTGCCGTTGAAAATGAGTAATTCCGGGCGAGTCACGATCATCCTGGCCAGCAGAATGCGAAGCACCTGGCTCCGGCTCAAATTCGCCCCGTTCCCGTGTACGACCGTCTCCAGTCCCAGGGGCATTGCGTCGATCTCTTCCTCCAGCTCTACAAATCGGAGCGCCCAGCTCAAATCGGCAAAGTGAATCGACGGGCGCTGGAGTGTGACGTTCTCCTCAAGGGTCCCATCGAACAGGGTGGGGTGAGAATCGAGCATCAAGCCCCGGCAACGATTCACATAATTGAGGGACACGTCGCGCAGGTCGATGTCGTTGTAGCGGATCACTCCGCTGGTGGGATGATAGAGCCCGGCCAGAAGGAGGGCGAGCGACGTTTTGCTCTTGCTCGTGCCGGTGAGCACCGTGATCTTTTCGCCCGGCAGTACCTCCAGATTGAAATGATCGAACAGCATCGGTCCGTCCGGGCTGGCAAAGGACACGTCTTTGCATGTCAGACGTACTCCCTGCAGGGTGGGATTCGGCAGCCAGGGGGCGATCGGACCGGAGACCTCCTCTTTCGGCATGTCGAACAGCGTGGAGAGCTCCTGCAGTGAGGTGGCGACATAGATGGCGGCGTACATGCGCCGCGCGACGATGTCGAGGTTGAGCAACAGTGTGCCGACAATGACTTCCGCCGCCACGAACTGGCCGAGGGTGATATCCCCCAGAGACAGCAACCATCCGCCGAGGCCGATCATGCCGCTGTGGGCGAAGGCCTGAAAGATGACCGCACTCTTATATTGACCGCCGCTCAAAATGTCGGAGCGAGTCTTCCTTGCCATGACATAGGCTTGCACCAGCGCATCGGTTTTCTTGAGCAGGAGGGGCAGGCTGTCGGTGGATTTGAAATGGAGCCGGTTAATGCCGATGTCCTGCAACCAGTGAAACGTCTGGTAGTGGAGTCTCGAGACCCGTTGAGTAATACGGAGTCCTCCTCGACCAAAAAAGGTGAGAAGGAACGCAAAGCCGGTAATCAGGAAAATGTTATAGCCGAGGAAGTAGGGATGGTACATGATCAGGATCGTCATGCCGATCATGCCCGATACGAACACATTGATGAGGTCGACCAGCATCGCGACCAGTGCGCGCGGCAACAGCTCTGCTTCGATGAAGGTATTGGTATGTTGTGGAAGAAAGACATTCTCGCGGAAACGGGGCAGTGCTTCCGTGAACGCGACCGCCAGCCGGGTATAGATCCGCTGAACCAGAATCTCGACGGCTCGTGCCTGCAAGACCCGGAACGCCCCCATCAGCAGCAATGCGCCTAACATGATGGCGACC
>DAONAB010000029.1:16485-17006 GCA_035400805.1 Nitrospira sp.
CAGCGTCACGATCATGACCGGTTGAATGGCGAAGGCGAAGGTGTTGACGAGCTCCTGTACGGTGAGCGGTACGATCAGGGCAAATGAACCGATCACGACGGCATAGGAGGCAATGATCGCCAGAATGCGCCGCTCGAGTCCGATCAGGAGATTGAGACGCGCAAGAATCGTCCATGCTGAAGGGGTGGTGATCGTTGATCCGGTAGGGTTGTCGTTCACGCGAGGGCTCGTGTCGGTCGATGGTGGGGCGCAGTGTGGGCGAATGCCTCATTGCTGTCAAGGACGAGAAGTACGGTGGTCCAGAGGTTGTGGGAGTAACGAACGGCCAGGCCAGCGGCCTGGTGATGCTGCGGCATGCTGTTAGTTCAGCATGATCCGGCGGTCGACGTGCGGAGTCAGGTTCGGATCGTTCGAGACGAAGATGACCGACCAGGGCTCTTCCTTGCTGCACAGGCGCCGGAGGATGGTCTCGCGCATCGCGGGGTGCATATTGTGGAGAATGCCTTCGAATATGAGGAGCT
>DAONAB010000030.1:0-16737 GCA_035400805.1 Nitrospira sp.
GCTGCGGCAGATCTTCGAGCGGCCGACCATTGCCACCTTGGCCGAGGTGATCACTCAGACCCAGTCCGGGCTGAAGCCCCTTCAAGAGCAGCGCGGCTATGCCATCACACGCGCCGAAAGAGGAGCGCCCCTGCCGCTGTCGTTTGCGCAGGAACGGATGTGGTTCCTCTATCAACTTTCACCCGAAGCCGCCGCCTACAATATTCCGGCCAGCGTTCGTTTGCATGGCCCGCTCAACAAACCGGCGCTGCGATGGGCAGTCGCCGAACTGGTTCGGCGCCATGATGCGCTCCGGACCACCTTTGCTCACGTGGATGGTCAGCCGCGTCAGATCATTCACGACATCTTGGACCCGATCTGGACAGACGAAGACCTGCGTGGAGTGCCGGCCGAACTGCGCGAGGCGCGGGCGCTGGAGCTCGCGACGGCGGAGGCGCGTCGGCCGTTCAACTTGGAGCAGGGGCCGCTCCTGCGCGTCTTCCTCATCCAGCTTGGTGATGAAGATCACGTGGTGATCTTGAACACCCATCACATCATTTCCGATCAATGGTCCTACGGGATTATCGCGCGCGAACTCGTCACGTCCTACAACGCGTTCTGTGCGGGGAGGCCGTTTGCCGTTCAGCCCGATCTCGCGATCCAGTATGCCGACTTTGCGCAGTGGCAGCGAGGCTGGCTCACCGGTCCTGTGCTGGATGTGCAACTCGCGCATTGGAGATCGAAACTCACTGACGTGCCCGTCCTGACATTGCCGACGGATCGGCCGCGTCTGCCGGTCCATTCCTTTAAGGGCGATCATGTCTCGCTGGACCTGTCCTGGTCGCTGGTCAATCGTCTCAAGCAACTGAGCGTGCGCGAAGGAGTCACCCTCTACATGGTGTTCCTGGCCGGGTTCTTCGGACTGCTCCATCGTCTCACGCAACAAAAAGATCTGGTCATCGGCACACCGATCGCCAATCGTAACCGGCTTGAGATCGAGGAGCTGATCGGCACGTTTGTGAATACGCTGGTGTTGCGAACGGACGTCACCGGCGAGCTGACTTTCCGGGAGTTGCTGCGGAAGGTGCGGGATCTGTCGCTCGACGCCTATGCGCACCAGGACATTCCTTTCGAAAAGCTCGTGGAAGAATTGCGGCCGGACCGCAGTCAGGGTGGCTTGCCGCTCGTGCAAGTGCTGTTCAATTTTGCCAATACACCCTTTGCCCGCACCGAGTTTCACCAGCTCTCCTGGACCCCCTATGAAGTGAGCCGTGGCGCGGCCCAACTCGATCTGGGCCTCTCCATCGATCCGTATGCGTCGCGAAAAGCGTACTTGGAATTTAATACGGACCTGTTCGATCGCGCTTCCGCCGAGCGATGGATTGCGCAGTATCGGCAGCTGATGGAAACGGTGGCCGAACATCCTGCAGCCGCCATTGGACGCATGTCGATTCTCAGCGGGCAAGAGCAACATCGTCTGTTGCGCGAGTGGAATGCCACCGACCGACCTGTCGATCAGGACCTGTGTTTTTACCAGTTGTTCGAGGCGCAGGTGAATCGGACGCCGGATGCCGTCGCCGTGCGGTTCGACGGGCGCGAATGGTCGTACGCGGAATTGAATCGCCGCGCCAACCGGTTGGCGCATCGTCTGCGTGAGTGTGGAGTCGGGCCGGATGCCATCGTGCCGATCTTTTTGGAGCGCTCGCTGGATCTGCTGATCAGTCTTCTGGCGGTCATGAAAGCAGGCGGCGCCTATCTGCCGTTGGTGCCGGGATTGCCCATACGAAGGCTGGCGGCGATGATCGAGGCGAGTCATGCGGCGGTCTTGATCACCGATTCCACCCTGGTTGGCGGCCTGCCGCAGCATCAGCTCCCTGTTCTCTGCCTGGATCAGGAGGCGACGGCTCTGGCGCGTCAGTCCGAGGCCAATCCTTCGCCGCTGTCCAAGCCGGAGCATCTCGTCTACGTGTTGTTCACCTCCGGTTCGACCGGCCAGCCGAAAGGAGTCGAGATCGAGCATCGGGCGCTCGTGAATTTTCTCCGCTCCATGCAGCAGGAGCCGGGCATCACTCATCGCGATGTGGTCGTAGCCCTCACCCCGCTCTCCTTCGATATTGCCGGGCTGGAACTCTATCTTCCCCTTCTGGTGGGCGCCACCATCGTCCTGGCGAACCGGCAGCAGGCGATGGACGGAGCCTGGTTGCAGCGGGAACTCGATCACGGCGCGGTCACGATGCTGCAAGCGACTCCCGCCACCTGGCGCATGATTCTGCAGTTCGGGTGGAAAGGCGGGCGCGGGGTCAAAGTGTTGTGTGGAGGCGAAGCCCTGCCGCGTGAATTGGCGCAGGAGCTGCTGACGAGGGCCGGATCCGTCTGGAATGTGTATGGCCCGACCGAAACCACGATATGGTCGACCTTGGAACGGGTCCGGAGCGCTGAACGAACCATCTCGCTCGGGCGACCGATCGCGAACACGCAGGTCTACGTGCTGGATGCCAACCTCGAGCCGGTCCCGGTCGGGATACCGGGTGAATTGTATATTGGCGGGATGGGGCTGGCCAGAGGCTACAGAGGGCAGCCTCAGTTGACGGCGGAGCGCTTCATTGCCAATCCATTCCGGGCTGGTGAGCGACTCTATCGCACCGGCGACCAGGTCAAATGGTTGCCTGACGGGCGGCTGGACTATGTCGGTCGAATCGACCACCAGGTCAAATTGCGCGGGTTCCGGATCGAGCTGGGCGAAATTGAATCGGTGTTGGGCAATGATCCGACCGTGAAACAGGCCGTCGTGATCGTGCGGGAAGATGCGCCGGGCGACAAACGTCTGGTGGCCTATGTGGCGGCGCGGGAGGGGAGCGCATGTGATCCGTCCAGCCTTCGCCGGTCGCTGCGGGAAGTGCTTCCGGATTACATGGTGCCGGCTGCCATCGTTCCGCTCACGGAGTTTCCGCTCACACCCAACGGGAAAGTGGATCGCGCATCCCTGCCGGCGCCGACTGCCGAGCCGGCGCAGGGCGGCGTCCAGGCAATTGAACCTCGCAACCGGGTGGAGTTGCAGTTGGTCGCGATCTGGGAACAGGTGTTAGGCATCACGCCGATCGGCGTGCGCGATAATTTTTTTGCACTAGGCGGATATTCCCTGCTGGCACTCCGGATGTTCAGTGCGATCGAACAGACATTCGGCACACGGCTGCCGATGGCGGTGTTGTTCCAGGCGCCGACCATCGAGCAGTTGGCGGATGTCCTGGCCGATGAAGGGTGCACGATACGATGGCGTTCCCTGGTGGCGATCCAGCCTGAGGGGAAACGACCGCCGTTGTTCGCTGTGCCCGGGGTCGGAGGCAATGTGCTCGTGTTTGCCCGTCTGGCCAAATTGCTGGGCGACGATCAACCCTTCTACGGGCTCCAGGCTCGCGGGCTCGATGGCAAAGAAAAACCGTTCATGCGGGTCGAAGAGATGGCGGCGCACTACATCGAAGAGATCCGGTCGGTGCAGCCGCATGGTCCCTATTTAGTCGGAGGAACCTGCACGGGCGGGCTAGCCGCTTATGAGATCGCGCAACAGCTCACGGCGCAAGGGGAAGAGGTCATTCTGGCCGTTATGGAATCCTGGCATCCGCGATCCTACCAAAATCACTGGAGCCGTCCGCCGTATTTGCTGTGGCCGTTGCTGTTTGTGTGGATGAAAGTGACGACCTACCTTCGGCTCATGCGCCGGTTGCCCCCGCGTGAATGGGCGACGTTCTGGAAGGGAAAGTTGAAACGCATGTGGAATCTCATGCACCATACCGAAGCCGCCGAGCATCAGGATGAATTCCTGTATAAGGACCAGGTCACCTATGCGACGTTCCATGCCGTGGCACGGTACGATCTGAAACCATTCCGTGGACAAGTGTTGAACGTGATTGCCTCCAAACATCCGCTCACGAATTCCAGTGATGACACGCGGCTGGTCTTCGGTGAGTGGGCGATGGGCATGAGCCGGACGATCTATCTTCCGGCGGAGGATTCTGGACGCTTGTTCGTGGCGCCACATGTCCAGGACTTAGCTCGTCACCTCAAGGCGTTTTGGCAGGAGGCGGAAACCATGCACCGCAACCGGCCGGACGGCCAGGGTGACGGACCCAGCACGAAGGCGGCGTAGTTCCTCCCGCGATTCCAGCCCATGAGTCTCCGCACCTTGGAAGCGACGACACGATGATAAAAATGTACCGGTTCCTTCTCTTTCTGCTGCGCGACGCCAGAACCATGATGATCCTCATGGTCCTGACCGGGCTGTTGGCCGGCCTCTCCAGTGTGGGTCTGCTGGCGGTGATCAATAAACTGATCAACGGAGCCGGAACCACCTCCGAGTTGTTCGCACTCGCCTTCATCGGGCTGGCCGTGCTGAAAGTCGGATCGAATTATCTCTCGCAGCTCTTGCTGGTCACCTTCGCGCAAAAGACGATTCTCAAGTTGGGGATGGATCTCTGCTGGAAAGTGGTGCGGGCGCCCTATCGCCTGTTGGAGCGGCGCGGGCCGCACGAGATTCTTGCGACGTTGACGGACGACACCAATGCCCTGGCCTGGGCGGTGAACGGGTTGCCCGGCTTGGCCATCAACGTCGCGATCCTGACCGGCTGCTCGCTCTATCTCGCCTGGTTGTCCTGGCAGGCGTTTCTGGGAGTCGTCGTGCTCTCGGTATTGGGGCTGTTGGGCTATCGCCAGCTCTACAACCGGGTGTTGCAGTCGTCGTTGGCCGTGCGCGATTCAAAGGGCGTCCTCTTCGAACATTTCCGGAGTCTGACGGAAGGCATGAAGGAACTCATGCTCCATCGCGGCCGCCGGGAAACGTTCGTCGAGGAGGATATCCGGCAAGCGGCCGACGCGCTGCGGCGTCATAACCTGACCACGACCAAACAGTATCTCGTGACGGATTCCTGGACGCAGGTATTGTTCTATGGCTTGATCGGCGTGATCCTGCTGCTCTTTCCTCGGTTCCTCTCGCTGTCTGGTGAGTCGCTGACCGGGTATGCGTTTGCCATGCTGTACATGATCGGTCCGATGTGGGGTTTGCTGGGTATGGTGCCGACGCTGAGCCGAGGGCAGGTGGCATTGGAAAAAATTGAATCATTGGGGCTGGCACTGGATGAGGGGGGGCGGGAAGGCGGCGCGGAGCGGCCGGTGGCCCAGGGGAGCCACTGTGTGGAATTCTCCAAAGCAGTGTTTGCCTACGAATCGAAGGGCGAGGATGAACGCTCATTCAGCATAGGGCCGTTGGATCTGTCCATTCGCCCGGGTGAACTCGTGTTCATTATCGGCGGGAACGGCAGCGGCAAGTCGACGTTTGTGAAAGTGCTCACGGGACTGTATCTGCCGCAACAGGGGCAGGTGTCTCTGAACGGAGAGCCGATCACGCCGGCAACCCAGGATTGGTACCGACAGCATTTTGCCGCCGTCTTTTCCGATTTTTATCTGTTCAAGAAACTGCTGGGGCTTGATCCTTCGTTAGTCGCCAGTCAGGCAGAGGGCTGGTTGAAGACACTCCGGATCGATCACAAAGTCAGCATTGAACAGGGCGAATATTCCACGGTCAATCTGTCCCAGGGGCAACGAAAGCGCCTGGCCCTCGTGACCGCCATGCTGGAAGACCGGCCGTTTTATGTCTTCGATGAATGGGCGGCCGATCAGGATCCTCAATATAAGGACGTCTTTTACGGCGAGTTGCTGCCGAATCTCCGGGCCCGCGGGAAAGGGGTCATTGTGGTGACGCACGATGACCGGTATTTTCATGTGGGTGACCGCGTGTTAAAACTGGATGACGGACGAATCGTCGAGGCCTCAACCGGCGCCGCCTTCAGCGCCCCGCACCGGCCGGCGCCTCTCTTGAAACCCGTGGCCCGGTCATCGGCGTAGGCGAGGTGCGTCCTTCATGACAGGCGAACGATGTCGCATGTGCCCGATCGCATGATCGCATCTCCTTCCTTTCCCGTGCTTGATCCGCAAGCAGTCCATGTCTGGTTCTGCGAGTTGTCCCGCCATGCCGAGTGCCAGACGTCCTTTGCCGCAGAGCTTTCAGACGACGAACGGGCCCGCGCGGCCCGATTCGCGTTTGAGCGCGATCGCCAACGCTTCATCCTCTCTCATGGATTGCTGCGACGAGTGTTGTCCCGTTACACCTCGCTGAACGTCGATGAGATTCACTTCGCCGCGGGCGCGCATGGAAAACCGGCGCTCAGTGCTTCCTCAGAGGCTGCAAGAGACATCCAATTCAGCCTCTCGCATTCTGCAGAATATGCGCTGATAGCCGTGGCCCGAGGGCGGGAAGTCGGCGTCGATATGGAAGTGCGCAAGGCAAACCTTGAGTGCCTCAAACTGGCGGAACGATTTTTTGCGCCGGCGGAAACGTGCGCGATGGCCACGCTTCACGGGGACGCGCAGCAACGCCTCTTTTATCGCTTGTGGACGGCCAAGGAAGCCTATCTGAAAGGGCGTGGTGTGGGGCTGTCATTCGGCTTGGAGCGGTTCGAAATGCTATTCGAGAGGGACTCGTCGGCAGCGCGGGTGCGGCTGGCAGATTCGGCAACCATCGATCAGACATGGAAGATTCAATCGCTGTCGCTGCCGGATCACCTGGCTGGTGCGGTGGCGGTGGCAGGCGGTGAGTGGGAATTGCATCGGTACGAGTCGACGGCGTACTCTCTTACCTAGCCGGATTTCTTTTGTGCCGCATCTCTCCTCAATCCTCGAAAAAACTCCTGCAACAGGGCCTGGCTTTCTTCCGCGCAGAGACCTCCGACGACGTTGACGCGGTGATTCAGTTTCGGTTCCGGCGGAATGTCCATGATGGACCCGCATGCGCCGGCTTTCGGGTCGAGCGCTCCGAAGACCAGACGCGGAATGCGGGCCAGCACGATGGCGCCGATGCACATGCAGCAGGGTTCCAACGTGACATAGAGCGTGCTTTCGGTGAGGCGCCAGCTCTTCGTCGCCCTGGCTGCTTCACGGATCGCGAGGAGCTCCGCATGCGCGGTAGGGTCTTGATCGGTTTCCCGAAGATTGTGTGCTCGGGCAATGACGACCCCGTCGCGGACGAGCAGGGCGGCGATCGGGACTTCGCCGATCAGTGTGGCCTCTCGCGCAAGACTGAGGGCGTCTTGCATGAATTGTCTATCGAGGTCGTCGTGCAGCGACATGGTGTCGTGATCGATTCCTGCCCACGTGAGAGCGCATCGGCCTGCGTCGACGGGCATGCTAGCATGTTTGGGCCGGGAATCGCAGGAGAGGTTCGAGGGGGAGAGACTGACGCTAGATCTGACCGATCAGGTAGATGGCGCCTGTCGGTTCCGGGCGTCCGCCGTCCGGCTCCACGGTTACGGCGAACTTCTTCATGCGCGGAAACTCACCCATATTCTTAATCAGCATGCGGGCCTTCAGCCCTGCATCCAAGCCAAACACGCCTGCGCTGACCGGTTTCTCGTCGATCGCCCAGAGTTGATACACCTTGCCGTTCGGGAGGGCGGGTAAGTTGAAGGCATAGAGCCAGGCCTTCTTGGTCGCCGGATCAAAGAGCAGGAACGCGCCTGCCGATTTCGCCATATCGGATCCCGATAGGGAGACCACTTTCGACGCAGGATTCTTGAAGAGCGCGGCAAATTCTTCACTCTGCCGGGCGAGCCGTTGCAAGGAACTGTCATGCTGTGTCAGTTGTGTATGCGCATCGTCCAGCTCGGCTTCCCGTTGAAGCAATTGATCCCGGAGTTCGGCCACTTCAGTCGTGCGTTGGTCCAAATCAGTCTTCAGCGAATCCAAGGTCTGTTCGCGCTGGCGTAATTCCGATTGCAGGCTTGCGACGCGAGCCGTCTCCTGTTGCACCGCGGCCTGCAATTGTTGGATTTCACCGGAGCGTTGGGCCGTCTGCGTGTAATTCATCCAGGCCAGATATCCGCCTCCGAACACCACTAGGACGGCCGCACATCCCATGGCGATGCGGAATGGCAGAGAGCGGGCCGGGGTGATGGGAGGAAACAGATGGTTCATCCATTCGCCCGGTTCGAGGCTTGATCGGGGGCTCGGCTGTTCCGTCTCCGTTTGGCTCACGGTGGACGCCGGCGCCATCAGGATTTTGGCTTTCAACGTATTGGGCGGCGTGGCGGGCGTGAGCCCGAACGGCAGCAACGAGGCCACGGTTTGATAGTCCTTTAACGCGGCATGGCAGGCGGCACAGCCGGACAGGAGATGCGCCTCGATCGCCTGCCGTTCGGAGCGTTCGAGGGCGCCGATCGCATAGAGGGGAACCGCTTCTTCCAGTTCCTCGTGTGTCATAACTGATGACCCTGCGGCAGCGTCTCGTGCAAGGACGCGCGGAGTTTGGACATGGCGAGTTTGATTCTGGTCTTCACGGTACCCAACGGCTGATTCAATTTCGCGGCGATCTCCGTATGCGTCAGTCCCTGGTAAAAGGCCATCTCAATCGCCTGCTGCTGAGGAAGGGGCAGATCCAAAATGGCCTTGGCCATCAACTGGCGCATTTCCGTATCTTCCCTGGCTTCATATGGATTCGGACTGACATCGGGTGTGACCGACACCAGCGGATGCTCGAACGAGTCCGCGACGACATGCTGGCCGCGCGAGGCACGGGAGCGCAGCCGGTCGATCGCGCGACTACGCGTCAGGGTCACCAGCCAGGCGATGGGGCTTCCGCGTCCGACATCGTATTTGGCGATTTTCCGCCAGACTTCGAGATAAACATCCTGGAGCAGTTCCGCCGCCTCATCGCGATCGTTGAGGATCCGGTAGGCCAGGGTAAAGAGCAGGGTGGAGGATTGATCGTAGAGCTGGGCGAATGCCTGTTGATCACCCTTCGCCACACGGGCCAGGAGTTTCGGTTCAATCGCGGATGCGGCTTGTCGGGAGGCGGATTCCATGCAGTCGGCCTAGGCGCGGGCAGCGGTCCTCGGGATCAGAATTGGCCCACTATAACACTGTCTGAGAAAAACGACTAATCAGATGTAAGTTTATGCGCCGCGCGTCGGGGGCACCGGCAGGTCTGTCAGAAATACGTATGCAGGATGCTCGCGGCATCCCGGGCGCCGGAGAGCGGCGGCGGGGGCGTTGCCGGTGATTGGGCAAAGGCCTGCCGGATGGCCGGCTCCCAGTGGCCGCGAGAAAAAGCGTCGAGAGAGAGTTCGGCGCTTCGGCCGTGTTGCTGCAGGTAGTCTACCAGCGATTGTTCATCCGCGAAATTGTAGCGGCGTACGTAGACGACGGGGAGACCGAGCGCGACAGATTCCACGGTGGTGCCATACCCGGGCTTGGTGAGAACCAGGTCGACCGATGCCAGGATCTGCTTGAAGGGCAGTCCTACGGAGGAGAGCGACGAGATGCGGGAGAATCTACTCGGCACAGGGCCGTCAAAAAGAAATCGAAAGCCCTGCATCGCTTCCATGTGATCGAATGGCGGAGATTGTAGCGCAATCCCGCCGAACCCCACCAAAATGATCTTTTCAGATGCCGTCGCTCCAATCGCCTGCCGGAGGGCGGCGGGCTGCGGTTCGGTTGGTTCGGCGATCGGGCCCACGTCACGCAGGTGCCGAAACGCCGTCACCGCTAGGCCTGGAGCCACGCGCAGGAAACAGTCGGCTTTCGCATAGGCGTCGCGGATCTGGTTCATGATGGCGGCATGGGCCGGCTCGGCAGGATCGACGAATGGTGCCAGGACCAGATCCCAGGAAAGGGAACAGAGCCCGATGGTCGGGATTCCGGCTGCGGCGCCGGCGGCGATGCCCAGGTGTGACACATCGGACAGCACCAGGATCGGAGCGGCCTGGCGGATGAGGGTGGCTTCCGTTTCGATCTTCTTGTCCCAATCGGCATGCAGGGTTCGATGGGCCGACCAGGTGCCGGCGACATCGATGGTCAGCGGCCCGTTCTGGATACATCCGATATCCTGTTGCGCCGGGCTCAGTTTCCAGGGAATGGTCAGGCGAGGCTCAAAAAAGCTGGCTGGAACCGATGTTCGGAGAAGGGCCTGTAGGTGAGGAACCAGCCGCGCCAGCGCATTGAGCACCGGCACGACTTGCGCCGCATGGCCGTAGCCGTGGCCGGAGATGGAGCACCAGATTAGCGGCATGGCAGGTTATTGAACACGACTCCCCACGCCGTTCTCGACTTCAGAATCCTTCTCAACGTCCCTCCGAAGGTACATATCCCGGGCGCCCTCGCCTGCGGTCTGGCCGAATGGTCACGTGAGCAGCCTCCAGGGACGGTGCAAGTCCACTCCATGGTGCTCAGCTATTCGAGTAGTCGGATTCCATCGGGGCGATGTTGTACATGAGCTCCAAGTCGAACTCATCGATCAGCTCGTTCACGGCCTCACGCCCCATGTCGGAGCGGACTTCATTGATGACCAGTTCAATCGCCATGGCCGCATGCTGCCCATATTGAGTGATCGCGGATTCAATCCGCTGTCTGGCTGCGTCGAGATTCATATATCCTCCAGCCGGCGTTAGCCGAGTGTGCGTAACAATTGTTGCAGTTCCGGCACCAAGTCCACGCCCCCGTTGGATCGCCCCGACACGGCGGCGTCGATCCCGGCTTTCAACACCGGTTTGGCTTCTTCCTTCTTGCCCAGTGACACCAGTGCGCGCCCGAGGGCGAGGTGAGAGGCCACATGCGTGGGATCTAGTTGCGTGGCCACCGTCAGATGCTCTGCGGCTTCCTCGAGGCTGCCGCCTTCCTGCAGAATCTTATTGCCCAGGCCGTACCGGCCGAGAAATCCCTTGGGGTTTTTCTCCACCATTTGGCGAAATGCGCTGATATCCATGCAACTCCTTGTGATACGTCGTTGGGTGAGTGAGACGAGCGGATCTTACCATTGCGCCCGTTCGTTCAGCTATGGGCGGCGCGCAGCCGTGCGAGTCGATCACGGTCCTCGGCCGAGGGGGGCCGGCCGGTGCCGAGGGCCAGGTGATGAAGCCGCTCCACGCAACGGGTGGCGGCAATGGTATCCTGCCGTTGCTCATAGAGGTCGGCGAGTTCCCGGAGCACCGCCGCCTCTCCGGACGGGTTTCCTAGCTTGATGAAATGTTCGGTCGCATTGTTGAAACAGCGTTCCGCCTCCACCGAGCGCCCGCTATCCAGAAACATTTTTCCCATCTGGCTGTAAGTTCCGGCCAACCCCTCTTCATTGCCGACCACGCGATGTGAATCCAGCGCCTGGGTGAAAAGCCGCGCGGATTCCTCCCACTGCTGCAGCCGGGCTTCTTCCAGCGCGAGGTTGTGGTAGAGAATGCCCAGCGCGCGATGGTCGTTGAGCGGTTTGAGCAGGTCCAGCGCTTCGAGGTAGTAGGGACGGGCTTTCTCCGGCTTGTCGGCGCCGATATACAAGTTCCCCAGATTGACGAGCGTATGCGCAATGGCATGCGGGTCCCGCTCGTCGCGTTGGATGGCGAGCACTTCCTTGTAACAGGCGTCGGCTTCTTCGAAGGCGCCGGTCAGGGCCAGCGTGTTGCCCAGATTGCCGAGACTATTGGAGAGTTCGCGTGGCGTTCCTGTGCGGCGATCATCTTTGACCGCGGCTTCCCAGGCGGCTCGCGCCTGGACCAGATCACCCCGATGGAGAAAGATGCGGGCACGATGTTTATCGTTTTCAGCCATTGTGTGCGTATACCGTGATTGGTGAACGGCGAACCGCGATGCTCAACGAACGCTGCGAGAGGCTCGATCAGTCTCCGCCTTTGGGCGTGTCTTTGCGAAATTCCACCACGATGTCGTCCTCCTCATCAAGTCCCAGGCCCGCACGGAACGAGTCGAGCAGTTCGGCGACATGGGCCAGATGCCTAGGATCTTTTCCCTCCGGCGAGGCCAGGTACGCTTCGGCGAGGGTCATGCCGGTCTGGAAATGGCGGGCAATCGTTTCTTCGGTGACTTGTTGCCAGGTAATGTAAATGCAGAAGGCCTGAAACCGGTGCGCGTTGGGGTGGCGGGCAGCTAGTGCGAGGAGCTGCTGGTAGGCGTCCCTGGCCGTCGTCCCGGCATTCGACGAAAACGTCGCTTCCAGTTCAGTGGCCTCGTCCCAGTCGGGACCAAGCTCAGATTCCGCTTCCTGTAATGTGTCCTGCGCGGCCAATGCGGCGTCGAATTGCATGCAGTCCTCACGAGTATGACGTATCAGGCCTGTGTTCCGTTGCAGAATACTGGGTACGCGGAAGGGAGGTCAATGCTGTCCTGACAGGTCGTCCCAAACCGGCCGGAAGCCAGGCCTAGGGTGGGGGCTTAAGTGGAAACCAGGTCATGGTCTATGACAAGCCTCGCTGCCATCCAACCCTGCCGGCAACCGGTCCTCACGCCAAGTCGTTCAGATTCTGAGTATTTATCCCTGGCCTTCGCTGGTCCTTCGTGTTCGTTGGCTTAAGTTTCTCTCTACTGTGACCGATGGTACAGCGTGAAGAGGCGTCCTGTCAGTCGGACGCCTCCGTGGACGTTCGCGCAGCGGGAGAGATGAGAGGCATCATCGTGTATCGAGTCTGGTGCGGAGCGGCGGTGCTGTTGACGGTGACCGGTTGTATGGTGACCCCCAGCCCCGTGACGAAAGAAGAGATCCAAGGGCGTGTCAGCCAGGACCTCCGCGCTCTCCTGCATGAGCAGGAGCCGATCGAGAAGCCGATCGATTTTTATGAGGCGACGGCCAGGGCGCTTCGCTACAACCTCGACGCGAAGGTCAAAGCCATGCAGTCTGCGTTGGCGCATCAGCAACTCAATGTCGCGCATTACAGCTTGCTGCCGCAAGTGGCGGTCAATGCGGGGTTCGATGGGCGAAACAATTTCGCCGGCGGCGGCGCGCAATCGCTGGTGGACGGTCGTCCCATTCTCGAACCCTTTACCTCGATGGATAAGAATGTGTTCAGCGGGAATCTGTCATTGAGTTGGGACGTCTTGGATTTTGGACTGTCCTACATCCGTGCCAAGCAGGCCGGCGACAATATGCTGATCGCAGAGGAAGAGCGGCGGCGGATTGCCGTCCGCCTGTTGCAGGATGTGCGAAATGCCTATTGGCGGGCGGTCAGCGCGGAACGGCTCCTGCCGCAAGTCCAGCAGCTGGACCGCATGATCGACAAGGCGTTGAGCCAGAGCCAGTCGATCGTGGAGCGCAAACTCCAGGCGCCGCTCACGCCGTTGAATTACCGGCGAGACATGCTGAACATTCAGCGGGAGGTGCACAAGCTGCTCCGGGAACTCAGCACGGCCAAAATCCAATTGGCCTCGCTGATGGGGCTTCCGCCCGGGGTGTCCTTCGAGGTGCACCAACCATCCCGTCAGGGCGCCCCGGTGCTCGACACCCTCGATGCGGACGGTTTGGAGCAGCAGGCGCTGCTCTTTCGACCGGAGCTGCGGACGATCGATTACCAGAAGCGGATCAACGCAAAAGAAGCCAAAGCGACGCTGCTGGAGTTGTTCCCCAGCATGAAATTGCAGTTCGGCGGGTATTACAACTCGAACTCCTTCTTCCTCTATCAAAACTGGCTGAATTATGCGGCCCAGGTCAGTTGGAACATGATGGGCGTCTTTCGAGTCCCGGCAAAGTACAAGGCGATTGAGGCGCAGCGGGCGGTGCTCGATGCCCAGAGTTTGGCGCTGACGATGACGGTCTTGACGGAAGTACATGTGGGGGCGGCGCAGCTCATGTTGGCCAAAGACGAATTAGGCAATGCCCGCACCTATCAGGAAACGCAACAGGCGATCGTCGAGCACACCCATAGTCTGTGGATTACCAATAACACGAGCGAGCTGGTGTTGTTGCGGGAACAGGTCAACCAGATTCTGGCGGAAGTCAGGCTGGACGTGGCGCAAGCCGGAGTCGAGACGGCCTACGCCACGCTTCGATCCGCCGTCGGAGAGGAGGCTGTTCCACCGTCCGGTCCGGAGCAGACGCTCTCAGGCCTGGCGGATTCATTGCGCCAGCTGTGGGAGCCCACGCCGGGCGGCGTCTCCGGATCCTCTCGAGAAAGGCAGAACGATGCGATACCCGTGGCTCAGTAACAGTGTGATCCTCCTCGTGATAGGAAGCTGGGGCCTGTCGGGCTCCGCGGCCGACGCGAAAGGGGAGCGGCCGTTGCAGGTGGTGCGGGCGGACAAAGGGGTGATCCGGGGAATCGTGAAGGCGGCGGCTCAGGCCATGTTGTATGCACAAGTGCAAGGGCGCATCAGCCAGGTGCCCTTTAAAGAAGGCCAGCGTTTTGAAAAAGGAAAAGTGCTGGTGCAGCTGGATTGCGAGAAGTATAAGGCCGAACTCGCGGCGGCGAAGGCGGAACATGACGCCAAAGAGAAAACCGCGCAGAACAATCGCTCCCTCATGACGCTCAATGCCGTCAGTACGCTGGATCTGGAGATCTCCGAGGCGGAGGAGAAGAAGGCGGCGGCGGCTATCAAGGTTGCCGAGGTGAACGTGAAGGGGTGCCATATCACGGCTCCTTTTTCCGGGCGCGTTGTCGGCGTGATGGTGAATGAGTACGAAAACGTGTTCCCGAACGACAAGCTGGTGAGCGTGTTGGACGATACGAGTCTGGAAATCGAGCTCGTGGTGCCCTCGTCCGCGCTGACCTGGTTGCGACGAAAGGCACCGTTTACGTTCCTGGTCGACGAAACGCAACATGGGTATCCTGCGACCATCAAAGAGATCGGCGCCAATGTCGATCCGGCCAGTCAGACCATCAAGATCGTCGGCGCATTCGAGCGGTTGCCCCCGGAGATACTCGCCGGGATGAGCGGCACCGCTCAGTTTGCTTCGGGCCAGCCGTAAGGAGAGCATCGTGCAGCCGAGCGCCACCGCAGAACCGACGTCGCAGGAAATCGTCACGCTGATCCATCTGGCGACGTTGACGCATCTGGAAGGACAGGTCCGGGCCGCGAAGACGTTGCAAGAACTGCAATTTGTCGCCGTCAATGAAACCCGCCGGCTGGTTCCCTACGATCACGCGGTGCTCCTGAGCGCCACCGATTCGGACGGCGCGAGCTATCGGGCCGTCGCGGCATCGAGCGTGGCCGTGATCGATCGCGACGCCCCCATGATGGTCTGGTTGGAGGGGGCCGTGCAGGCCATGCGGCAAGCACAGACGGAGGATGTGCCGGTCGTGGTCGAGCAGGAAACGCTGCCGGATGCTCTGCGTGCCGGCTGGCGCGAGTTTGTTCATGGGCATGTGCTCTGGTGTCCGCTCAAGCATCCGGACGACTCGATTCTGGGAGGGTTGTGGATCGAACGGGAGAGCCCCTGGCAAGACAACGATCTGACGATCGTGCAGCGACTGGCCGGGAGTTTTGCCTACGCGTGGAAGGCCTTGTCAAAACGGCGTGCGGACTGGACGGCCCCCGTAAAACGGCCGTCTCTCTGGCTGGTCGTCGCGGCCGTGGCCGCGGGGCTCTGCATCCCGGTGAGGGTGTCGACCGTCGCTCCGGTGAAGGTGGTGGCCAAGGATCCGATCGTGGTCAGCGCGCCCATGGACGGGGTGATCGCCGAAGTGGTGGTCGCGCCGAATACCCCGGTGCAGCAGCATCGTGTGTTGCTCCGGTACGACGATACCAATATCCGCAATCAGTTCCGGGTGACGGAACAGCAACTGGCGGTGGCCAGGGCCGAACAGGCCCAAGCCATTCAGGCGGGATTCAGCGATCCGCAGCGCAAGGCGGAGGTGCCGCTGAAGGCGGCGGAAGTGTCGCTCAAGGAGACGGAACTGGAGTATGCCCAGGAGAGGCTCGGACAGGTCGAGGTGCTGGCACCTCAACCGGGCCTGGTGCTCTTTACAGACAAGTCCGACTGGGTGGGGAAGCCGGTGTCGGTCGGTGAGCGGATCATGGAAATCGCCGATCCCGAGCACATCGAACTCAGGATCGATCTCCCTGTAAATGACGCGCTGATGCTGCAGGAAGGCGGGGAAGTCGTCGCCTTTTTTGATGCGTTACCGCTGGAATCGTTTCCAGGCACCGTGAGTCGTACCAGTTACCACGCCGAGGTTCTACCCGGGGACGTCCTGGCGTATCGCGTGATGGCAAACCTTCCCGGCACTGATTCCCGTATTCGTATCGGCTGGCAAGGGTCGGCCAAAGTGTACGGGGAGAAGGGGCCTCTGGCATTTCTCCTGTTTCGGCGCCCCTTCACCGCCTTGCGTCAACTCGTGGGAGTGTGAAGCATGGCCGGACCCCCTCCCGTCCAGCCCCGGAAGGAACGCACGCTTCCGCCGTTGCGCAGGCATCTGCAGTTTATTCGGGGCGCTCCAACTCCTGAAGGCGTTCCGACCTGGACGATCGTCGACCCTGTCCGCCACAAGTACTACCAGATTGAGTGGCCGGTGTATCAACTGCTGGAGCGGTGGAGCGCCGGCACGATGGAATCGCTGGTGAACGTCATCAGGCGCGAGACCACCTCGCGCATCCGCGTGGAGGATGTGGAAGACCTCGTCCGGTTTCTCTACGCCAACAACCTGACCGAGCAATCCGCGAGCGGACGAACGACGGACTATGTCGAGCAGGAAGCGGCGCGTCATCAGGTGTGGTGGCAGTGGCTGATCCACCATTACCTGTTTATCAAAATTCCCCTCTTCCGGCCCGATGCATTCCTTCGAAAAACGCTCCCGCTCGTCGCCCCGCTCTACACCGTTGCTGCAGCTTGGGCGTTTGTCGGCTTGAGCGTGGCGGGACTGTTTCTCGTCAGCCGTCAGTGGGACACGTTTCTCAACACGTTTCTCAATTTCTTGAACTGGCGTGGCGCCGTGCTGTATGGCGCTG
>DAONAB010000031.1:0-16522 GCA_035400805.1 Nitrospira sp.
GGCCAGTCATCGCCTGGATCATGTTGGAAGGAACCGCCTGCCTGGTCCTGGTGTGGTTGTTTTTTCGTCTCGCCAGTCGCGACGTCCCTGCGCTGGCAATGAGGGCTTCCGGTGGAATGGCCGGGAACTCGAAATGAAAATGCGGCGCTGAATGAAGTCGTTACGAGTTGCGATTGTCCATGATTGGCTGACCGGAATGCGGGGCGGCGAGCGATGCCTGGAGGCGTTCTGTGAGCTGTTCCCCGATGCCGATGTGTATACCCTGCTTCACCTGAAGGGAACGGTGTCTGCCACGATTGAGCGTCACCGGATCACCACCAGTGTGGTTCAATCCTTCCCGCTGGCTGCACGGTACTACCGGTATTATCTGCCGCTGTTTCCTCTTGCGATCGAGCGACTCCGTCTGCCCTCCTATGATCTGGTCTTAAGCTCGAGCCATTGTGTCGCCAAGGGCATTTTCCCGCCCGCGGGAGCAAAACATCTCTGTTACATCCATGCGCCGATGCGTTATGTGTGGGATCAGTTTGAGAACTACGCCAGCGGCGGGCGGTCGGGAGTTCTGGCGAGAGTGGGCATGACGTTTTTTCGGGAACGTCTGCAGGCGTGGGACGTGGCATCCGCTGCCAGGGTGGATCAATTCGTCGCCAATTCTCACAACATCGCTCAAAAGGTGCAGGACTATTACCACCGACCGGCGGCGGTGCTCCATCCGCCGGTCGATTGGCAAAGCTTTCAGGCCGCGGAACAATCGGAAGACTTCTACTTCATGGTCACGGCCTTTGCCCCGTATAAACGGGTTGATCTGGCCATCCAGGCGTGTAATGTTATGAAGCGGCGATTGAAGATTATCGGTAAAGGACAGGAGGTGGCACGGTTGCGCAAGCTAGCCGGACCGACCGTGGAATTTCTTGGCTGGCAGCCAGACAGCGTCGTTCGGGACCATTATGCACGCTGTCGAGCGCTGCTCTTTCCCGGAGAAGAAGATTTTGGTATCGTCCCGTTGGAAGCGATGGCGTGCGGCAAGCCTGTGGTGGCCTTCGGACGTGGAGGTGCGTTAGAAACCGTGGTGCCGTGGCCGGGTGTCGGTTCTGGGACCGGAGCGGGACAGCCTGCCACAGGGGTGTTTTTCTTCACGCAATCTGTCGATGCTCTGGTCGAGGCCATGGAGACGTGCGAGCGTCGCCGGACTGAATTTGATCCGCAGGCCATTCGTGCTCACGTGGCTCCATTCGACCGCCGGCGGTTCAAGGAACGCATGAACGCCTTCGCAATGAGGGCATTAACCGGGACGGCTTCGTAGAGGGAGCATGCTCAAACGCCACTCCCAATTTCTCAAGAGCCTCTTATTCTGTATCGATCTGGGCCTCATATGCGCCTGCTGGGTCGGGGCGTACTACCTTCGCTTTTCAGAGATCGTTGAGCCTGTCACCAAGGGAATCCCTCCGCTCAGGAACTATCTGCTGTTGGTGGTCCCGATCATTGCCGTCTGGGGTATCTCTTTCCAGGCCTTCGATCTCTATCGCCCGCGACGGATGGGCACGCGTTTATCGGAATTTCTCGACGTCGCAAAAGCCAATACCCTGTCCGTGCTGATTCTGGTGGCGGTGACGTTCTTCTTCCGGCAATACGAATATTCCCGGTTGGTGTTGCTCTATTTCTGGCTGTTGAACCTGATTGCCCTCGGTTTCTCACGCGTTTTGTTTCGGGAAGCGCTCCGCTTTTTACGTCGTCATGGGTATAACCAACGCCATGCGCTGGTCATTGGCACCAGTCGATTGGGACGCCGGGTGGTGGACGCCCTCGCTCAGCATCCTGAACTGGGCGTGAGAGTGCACGGGTTTTTGAGCGCGGATTCCCGCAAGGTGGGCGAGCGGATCGACGGGGTGCCGGTCATCGGCCGGTACGATGATCTTCAGGAGCGCGTCCGGTCCGGAATCGATATTGTGTTCGTCTGCCTTCCTCCGGAAGATGAGCAGTGGGCGGAAAAGATGTTCGGGCTCTTGGCTACGACGATGGTCGAGGTCAAGGCCCTCCCGGCGATGTGTGAGTTCGTGAGCCTGCGGGCGGAAGCGGAAATGTTCGAAGGGCTGCCGCTGATTACCTTGCAGGGCTCGCCTCTGTATGGCTGGAATCTGGTGATCAAGCGAGTGCTGGATGTCGTCGGGGCCTTCGGGGCGTTGGTCGTCTTTTCGCCAGTCTTATGCCTGGTCGCAGCCTTGGTCAAATTGACGTCGCCAGGCCCGATATTTTTCCGTCAGCTCAGGATGGGCCTGGATGGGCAGGCCTTTGAGATGTTGAAGTTCCGATCGATGAAAGTGGACGCGGAGTCCGAGACGGGGCCGGTCTGGACACAACCCAATGATGATCGGCGGACTCCCATCGGAGCGTTTCTGCGCCGGACGAGTTTAGATGAGCTGCCACAATTCTGGAACGTGTTGCGCGGAGAAATGAGTATTGTGGGCCCACGGCCCGAGCGGCCCGAGTTCATCGCGCGGTTCCGCGAAACGCTGCCTCAATACATGCTGCGTCACAAGATGAAGGCCGGCATCACCGGATGGGCGCAAATTAACGGTTGGCGCGGTAATACGTCGCTGGAAAAACGGATCGAGCATGATCTCTACTACATCGAGCATTGGTCGATCTGGTTTGACATTAAAATCATGCTGCTCACCTTTTGGCGAGGGTTTGTTCACCGGCATGCGTATTGAGAGTTCTCGCCTGTGATTTGACACTCTGCTCTGATATTGCCTTTTCGCGCAGGGCTGAGTTTTCTTGAGTTTCATACAATGGCTTGTTAACATCGCCCCTGGTCGAAAACCTTCGCATGCCCAGCACGACACGTCGAACCAGCACTCCATCGAAGCTGCCTGCTTCCCTCAAGGGGATTCTCCGCGGGATTCGTCTATTTGCGACAGATGTCGATGGCGTACTCACCGATGCCGGTATGTACTATTCCGAATCCGGAGACGAATGGAAAAAATTCAATACGCGTGACGGGATGGGGATCAAGTTGTTGCAGAAGGCGGGCATTGTGACGGCGATCATCACGCAGGAGTCCACGAAGATCGTCATGCGCCGGGCGCAAAAACTGACGATTCCTGAGGTACATCAAGGGGCCTATGATAAGCTCGCCGTATTGAAGGATCTCATCGCACGGCATGGGCTCACCATGAAACAAGTGGCCTATATCGGTGATGATGTGAATGACCTCCAGGCGCTGGGCGCGGTCGGGTTGTCTGCATCTCCCGCAGATGGCATGCCTCCGGTATTGAAGGTGGTGCGGTACGTCTGCAAGAAAAACGGCGGAGAGGGGGCGGTGCGGGAGCTCGCGGATCTTATCCTGGCAGCGCAACACCCACGGTGAGACCAATGGCAACAATCGTCATGCTGAACAGAAGCGGAGCCTAGGGACATGACAGATCACCTCTATCCGGTTATTTTGGCGGGCGGCAGCGGAACTCGATTTTGGCCGTTGAGCCGGCACCTGTATCCCAAGCAGCTGCTGCGCATCATCGGCGACGAGACGCTTATTCAGCAGACGATGCGTCGCGTGCTCTCCTGCGCCGGTCCTGATCGGGTGCTCATCTCCACCAATCCAGGCCAGGCGGAGTCGATTCGCGTGCAACTGGGAGAGTGGAAGTCCGACCTCAAAGACAACTACGTGATTGAGCCGGTGGGGCGCAACACCGCGCCGGCCATTGCGCTGGTGGCGGCAGAGTTGCTGCGTCGCGATCCCGAGGCCATCATGTTGGTCTTGCCTGCTGACCATGTCGTCACCGGAGAAAAAGCGTTTCAGGCGGCGGTGACCTTGGGGATGCAGCTTGCGGAGAAGGGGCATTTGGTGACGTTCGGGATCAAGCCGACCAGGCCCGAGACCGGATACGGATACATTCAACCGAATCGGCGAACCACGTTGGCCAAGAAGGGGCGTCTGACCGGTCACCCGGTCGCCCGCTTTGTCGAGAAGCCGAATCGGACCAAGGCGGCGCAGTATCTCAAAAGCGGCAATTACTTTTGGAACAGCGGAATGTTTCTCTGGAAAGCCGCCACGATTCGAGATGAGATCAACCGTCACCAGCCGCAGCTGGCGAAAGCGGTGCAGAAGGTCCATGCCCTGATGATGTCAGGAGCCGATCCCCAGCAGATTGAAGCTGCCTACAAGAAAGTCCCTTCGGTTTCAATCGACAACGGCGTGATGGAGTTGTCTGCGCATGCGGCCATGATTCCGGTGGGGTTTGGCTGGTCCGATGTGGGCAATTGGAGCAGCCTCGAAGAGGTGGCGCCGCGCGACAAGGCCGGCAATGTGGTCAGCGGTCGTGTCATCGATATGGACAGCAGCAATTCCGTCCTCTATGCCGACCGCCGGGTCGTGGCGACAATTGGCCTCACGGATATGGTGGTCGTGGATACGCCGGATGCCACGTTGATCTGTCCGAAGTCCCGCTCGCAGGACGTGAAGCAGATGGTCGAAATCCTCAAGCAACAGGGCGCGCCTGAGCATCTTGAGCACCTGACCGTGTTTCGACCCTGGGGCTCCTATACCGTGTTGGAAGAAGGGCCGGGCTATAAAGTGAAGCGGGTCACCGTGAAACCGGGCGGACGGTTGTCATTGCAGCTGCACCATAAACGGAGCGAGCACTGGGTGGTGATCACCGGGACTGCTCGAGTGACACGTGGAGAGGAGCTGTTAGATCTTCAGGTGGGGCAGAGTACGGCGATTCCGGTAGAGACCCCGCATCGCCTGGAAAACCTCGGCGGCGAAACGTTGCACATCATTGAAGTGCAGAACGGACCCTATCTCGGAGAGGATGACATCGTGAGGTTTCAGGACGATTACGGTCGACTCGGCCGGGCACGTTAGGAGATCGGCATGGCATTGTTTCGCGAATATGATCTTAGGGGCATTGTCGAGGAAGAGCTCACGGAAACCATTGCGGAACAAGTCGGGCGTGCCTATGCCACCATGGCTCGGGAGCAGGGGGCCTCGCGCATCACTCTGGGGCGGGATGGACGCCTGAGCTCGCCGGCCTTGCAGCAGGCCTTACTCCGCGGGCTGTTGGCCGGCGGCCTCGATGTCGTTGATGTGGGTCTCTGCGCCTCACCGCTGTTGTACTTTTCGCTATTCACGTTACCGGTTCACGGCGGGATCATGATCACCGGAAGTCACAACGCCGCCGAATACAACGGCTTCAAGATCTGTATCGGGAAGGAAGCCATCCACGGGGAAGAGATTCAGCAGTTGCGGCGGGTCATGGAGGCCGGCCGATTTAGTTCCGGGTCCGGCCAACTGTCGGCCCATCCGATCATTCCGGACTATTTGCAGCATCTCAAGACGGCGTTCTCGGGCGTCCGTGCCGATCATCTGCACGTGGTCATCGATTGCGGGAACGGCGCAGCGTCGTTGGTCGCGAAGCAGGCGCTGGAGCAGATGGGATGCCGCGTCACCGGGCTCTATGATGAGTTGGACGGGCGTTTCCCGAACCATCATCCCGATCCCACCGTGGTAGAAAATCTTCAAGATTTGATAGCCACTGTGCGCAAACACAAGGCTGACGTGGGCATCGGCTATGACGGAGATGCCGATCGTATCGGCGCCATCGATGAGCGGGGAGAGATCCTCTGGGGCGACCGCCTCATGATCGTGTATGCGCGCGATATTCTCTCCCAGAGACCTGGCACCACTTTCATCTCCGAGGTGAAGGCCTCGCAGTGTTTGTACGACGACATCGCGGCGAAGGGTGGGCGTCCGATCATGTGGAAAACCGGCCATTCTCTGATGAAGGCGAAATTAAAAGCCGAATCGGCCGTTCTCGCCGGCGAAATGTCCGGCCATATGTTTTTTGCCGATCGGTACTTTGGTTTTGACGACGCGATTTATGCCTCCTGCCGGTTGGTGGAAATTTTGGCCAAGACTAAACAATCGCTTTCAAGCCTGGTGGCCGATCTCCCCCAGACGACAGTGACACCCGAGATTCGGGTGGATTGTCCGGACAGCGTGAAGTTTCAATTGGTCGAGCAGGTGTATCGGCAGTTGGCCTCTTATCTCGAGGCCGGCCAGCCGGTGGGGGCGTCGACTCTGCGCATGCGGGAATTGGTCACGATCGATGGCGTTCGGGCGATTTTCGAGGATGGATGGGGCTTGATTCGAGCGTCCAACACACAACCGGCGCTGGTCCTCCGGTTTGAAGCCCCTTCGCCGGCCAGACTGGATGTCATCCGCGCGACCATCGAAACCGAACTGGCGCAGGCGCGGCGTGTCCTGTCGGTCTAGGGTGACTATTCCCCTTCCGTCTTTCCCTCACACTCTTGTCTGCATCGCGGCCATCATGGCCTGGATCCTAATCCCCACGGCACTCCATGCGGAAGCGGGGGCGGAGGGGCGGCCGTCGGTTTCTGCCCCGCTGCCCTTCGTCAACGGCGAGCGTCTTGCCTACGACGTGACCTGGCTGGGGATGCGCGCGGGAATCGCCACGATGATCGTCCAGGAGGGCCATGACGATCGGGGACGCCAGCAGCTCACGTTGAGCATGACGGCCCGGTCGAGCCCGACGGTGACGAAGTTCTATCCCGTCGACAACCGCGGTGTGTCGCAGGTCGACCTCGAATCGTTCCTCCCCACCCACATGACCTTTGCCCGCCGCGAAGGGAAACGCTTCAACGATTTTGACTACACCTTTCGGCATCACGAAGGCCTGGTCACGGCCGTCAAGGACGGAAAAACCGACGACCTGCCGATACCGCCTGATGCGCAGGACGCCATGTCCTGTTTGTATTATGTGCGCAAGGTCCTGCCATTCGTGCCGGGCGCCTCGCTCACGATGACGGTCCATCACGACAAAAAGAATTACAAAATGGACGTGCGGGTGGAAGCCCTTGAAACCGTGGAGGGCCGGTGGGGGAAGGCAGAAACGGCCCGAGTGGTGGTGATCATGCCGTTTCAAGGTATTTTTCTGAACGAAGGCAATATCCGGGTCTGGTTCACCACCGATGAGCACCGGGTGCCTGTGAGAATGAAGGCCAAGGTGGTGGTGGGGTCTATCGTGGCTGAATTGACGGAGGGCTTCGGCCCGGCCGCGCGGCCGTAATATGCCCCGCCTGGTTTGCTCGTCCGGCCGGAAACCGCTATAATCGCGCCAGGTTCGTGGGGAGGGCTTCGGCTCTGTCCGAAGCCCTCGTCGTTTCGACTTGTCGTCGTTCAATCCATGAGGACTCCTCAGCATGGCGAAATTTCCCATTACGTTAAGCCGCTTTATCATCGAACAACAGGCCGCGCATCCGGAGGCGACCGGTGAATTCTCCGTCCTGCTGACTCAGATCGGCCTCGTCGGCAAAATGATCGCTCATGACTTGCGTCGTGCCGGCTTGAACAAGATCCTGGGCACGACCGGCGAGACCAACATCCAAGGCGAGGTCGTCAAAAAACTCGATCAAATTGCCAACGATACCTTTGTGCGCGTGTTTGAACACAGCGGTCTCGTCTGCGTGCTGGCCTCTGAAGAGATGGAAAAGCCGCTGAAGATGGTGCATGAAGGCGCGAGGTATATGTTGCTGGTCGATCCGCTGGACGGATCCTCCAATACCGATGTCAATATGCCCTTAGGCGCGATTTTTTCCATCCGTCGATCGCGGACGGGGCAGGCTGTCGAAGATGAGTTGTTGCAAAAGGGGACCGAGCAGATCGCCGCAGGGTATGTGCTGTATGGGGCGAGCACCATGCTCGTGTTCACGCTCGGACAGGGGGTGCATGGCTTCACGCTCGAGCCGTCCATCGGGGAGTATTTGCTGTCCAACGAGAATATCCGGATTCCCGCGCGGGGCAAGGTCTACTCGGTCAACGAAGGAAACTACCATCGCTGGCCTGCCGGCACGCAGCGATATCTCGATTATTTGAAAGTGCAGGACAAGCCGACTAGCCGACCCTATAGCGGGCGGTACAGCGGATGCTTGGTGGCGGATGTGCATCGTATCCTCCTCGGGGGCGGCATCTACCTGTATCCGGGAGAGAAAGATAAACCTGAAGGCAAACTGCGATTGATGTACGAAGGCAATCCGCTGGCCATGGTGGTGGAACAAGCGGGAGGCAAAGCGACGACGGGGACGATGCGTATTCTCGATGTGGAGCCCAAGGCGCTCCATCAGCGGGTTCCCCTCATTATCGGCAGTGCTGAGGATGTGACTCTGGCGGAAGACTATGTGCAAGGACGTGCGTAACGACTCATGTGACTGAGGTTGGTTGGGAGGTTGATTATGAGCAATCGGGTCCAGGAAATTCTGAGCTGGTATGAGAGTGACAATGCGGGAACGAAGACGAACATCGCCCGACTGTTGAATTCGGGGAAACTGGCGGGAACCGGCAAGTTGGTGATTCTGCCGGTCGATCAGGGGTTCGAGCATGGTCCCGCGAGAAGTTTTGCGCCCAATGCCGGGGGCTATAATCCACACTATCATTTCCAGCTGGGGCTCGATGCCGGATGCAATGCCTACGCGGCTCCGCTCGGATTTATCGAGGCCGGCGCCAGCCATTTCGCCGGGCAAATCCCACTCATCCTCAAGCTCAACAGTCACGATACGCTTCACGATGAGAAGGATCCGATGCCCTCCGTGACCGGCAGCGTGCGGGACGCGTTGCGGTTGGGTTGCTCAGCGGTGGGATTCACGATTTATCCAGGCTCGTCCCATTGCAATGCGATGTATGAGCAGTTGCGAGCGATTGCGGAAGAAGCCAAGAGCTGCGGATTGGCCGTCGTGGTCTGGTCGTACCCGCGCGGCTCAGGGCTGAGCAAGGAAGGTGAGACGGCCCTCGACGTGGTGGCGTACGCCGCTCAGATTGCGGCCCAACTCGGGGCCCACATCATCAAGGTGAAATTGCCGACGGCCCATTTGGAGCAAGCTGCAGCCAAGAAAGTGTACGAGGCCGAAAAAATTCCGACTGCGACACTGGCCGAGCGGGTCAAACATATCGTTCAGAGTTCCTTCGATGGGCGCCGCATCGTCATTTTCTCCGGCGGCGCGAAGAGCGACGAAAAAACGGTCTTCGAAGAAGTGCGCGCGATCCGCGATGGCGGAGGATTCGGGTCGATCATCGGTCGCAATTCGTTTCAACGGCCCAAAGCGGAAGCCGTGAAATTTTTGAACACGATCATGAGCCTGTACGCGGGCGAGAAGCCCTAATCGTCTCGACGGACGAACGACTATGGATGACGGTCGGATTCAACCTGAAGCGCGGCGATCGATGCGATCGTGGATCTTTCCGGCAGTGCTGTTATCGGCAGGAGTGCTGATCGGAATTATGTTGACCTCCGATCTCGGATGGTTGCCGACAGGGCATGCCGTTCCAGAGTCTCCCGCCGTCCCGGCTCCGGTTCCCCGGCCGGTCTCGACGGCGGTGCAGCCTGCCTTGCCCGGCGCCGGGGGGCAGAGTTTCGTCGATGTCGCCAAGGTCGTCAAACCGGCGGTCGTCAATATTTTTGCGACTCGCAACGGGAGCGGCGAGGAAAGCAAGGGCACGCCGCTCGAGGATCCCTTTTTCCGACGTTTCTTCGGCGAGGAGTGGATGAAGCGCTTTGAGGCGCCGAAGGAACGGAAGCAGCAGGGTTTGGGATCGGGCGTGATCGTCGACGCCAACGGGTTGATCATCACGAATAACCATGTGGTGAATAAGGCCGACGAGATTAAGGTCTTTTTATCGGACAAGCGGGAGTTCAAAGCGAAGCTGGTCGGGACGGATGCGAAGACCGATGTGGCCGTCCTGAAAATTGAAGCGACCGGTCTGCCGACAGTGGCCTGGGCTGATTCCGATAAATTGGAAGTCGGCGAATTTGTCCTGGCGGTCGGCAATCCCTTCGGTCTGACACAGACCGTCACGCTGGGTATCGTGAGCGCCCTCGGCCGGGCGGCAGGTATCGCCGAGTACGAAGACTTCATCCAAACCGATGCCGCCATCAATCCAGGTAATTCCGGTGGCGCCCTGGTCAACGTCCGCGGCGAGTTGGTCGGCATCAATACGGCGATCTACAGCCAAAGCGGCGGAAACATGGGCATTGGCTTTGCCGTTCCGAGCAACATGGCCCATTCCATCATGGAACAGCTGGTCCAGCACGGCAAAGTCGTGCGCGGCTGGCTGGGCGTGTCCATTCAAGAGCTGACGCCTGAGCTGTCGTCGCAGTTCGGTGTGCCGAAAGATGTGAAAGGCGTGCTTGTCAGCGACATCATGGACGATAGCCCGGCGAAAAAGGCGGGATTCGAGCGGGGCGACGTGATCGTCGAGTATGACGGCAAGCCCATGGACTCGCCGACTCATTTGCGAAATGCGGTGGCGCAGACCGTGGTCGGGAAGAAGGTCACTGTCAAACTCATCCGCGAGAAAAAGCCCAAATCCATCGAGCTGGTCATTGCGGAGCAGCCGAAGAATCTGTCGCAGGCCGCTGGGGAAGAGAGCAGTGAGTCTGTGGCGCCGGCCGGGTTGCTCGCGGATATCGAGGTGCGGGAAGTGAATACAGAGTTGGCCGGCCGGTACGGGCTGAAGTCGAGCGACCGCGGCATTATCGTGGTTCGGGTGAAGCCGGGGAGTCAGGCGGAAGAGGCCGGTGTGCGCGAAGGCGACCTTGTGCTGGAGGTAAATCGCAAGTCGGTCGGCACGATCAAATCATATGAACATGTAGCCGCAAGTTTACCGAAAGACCAGGCGGTCTTGCTCTTGTTGAAGAGACAGGGGCGGGCCATTTATCTGACGCTGAGGCCGTGATTGCTTCGAGTCTTTGATTCGAGGCCGATCACAGAGAGGAGGAAAACAGTATGGTAGCACGGGCCATATTTGTTCTTCTCAGCGCTCTTGCGGGGCTGGCCTTATTTCTGCGGGCCCAGGATCCAAGTCAAGGGTTCTTGTTGGTCGGGTTGGGAATGGGGGCGGTGGCCGGCGGACTGATTCTCGCCGGAGAATATGCACTCCGGAGACTTTCATTCGGCATTATTGTCGGTGGAGCCGTGGGGCTGGCCGGTGGTCTGGTGCTAACTGGGTTGGTGGAGTGGGTCGGCAGCGCAGTCTTCGACGTGGAGACGTTTCTGTTTCACATCGGAGGGTTGGTCTTTCTCTTAGGGTTCCCCTATCTCGGGTTGGCCATGGGCGCGCGGTTCGGGCAGGAACAATTCCCCGGTGTCCATCAAGGGCAGTCGCCGTCAGGATCTTCCCAAGCATGTCTCAAGGTGCTCGACACAAGCGTCATCATCGATGGCCGGGTGGCAGATCTGTGCGAAACCGGATTTCTCGAAGGTCCTTTTCTGGTGCCTCATTTTATTTTGAATGAATTGCAACACATTGCGGACTCATCCGATTCGTTGAAGCGTGCGCGTGGGCGGCGGGGGTTGGATATTCTGAACAAGATTCAAAAAATGCCTGAGGTCGATGTGCGCATCATCGAGGAAGATTTCCCTCACGTCAAAGAGGTCGATGCCAAATTGGTGGTATTGGCTAAAAAGGTGGGGGGGCGCATTGTCACCAATGACTTGAATCTGAATAAGGTGGCCGAGCTGCAAGGCGTGCGTGTCCTGAACATTAATGAGCTCTGTAACGCCTTGCGGCCGGTTGTGTTGCCGGGAGAGACCATCCGTGTCTTCGTCTTGAAGGAAGGCAAGGAAGCCGGTCAAGGCGTGGCGTATCTCGATGATGGCACGATGATCGTCGTCGATAATGCGCGGCGCTGCATCGGCCGCAATGTGGATGTGACGGTGACCAGCGTGCTCCAAACGACGGCAGGACGAATGATTTTCACCCGCCTGAAAGAGGAATCCGAGCGGGAAGAATATCAGGTTGCGCGTGGCTAGCGGGGCACTGAACAACCACGGTGGTCCTCTCGTGTCTCGTGGCCGGGGCCGCAACCTGCCCTTGTGGCACCGATGGCCAGGTGGTGGTGTATCCTTGTTCCGTGAGTCAATCCGTGTCCGTTCCTGAGCCGCACTCATCAGCGACGGGATTGAGAACCGTGGCCCTCGTTCCGGCAGCTGGTCGGGGGCTTCGCATGGGCGGGCCTGTTCCCAAGCAGTTTCTCGCCCTGGGTGGCCGGCCGATCCTTGCGCAATCTCTTCACGTCCTCCAAGCTTCCCCGGTTATTCATGAGATTATTTTGGCCGTGCCTCAGACGGAACGCCAATATTGTCTCGATCATTTCGTCGCGACGGGGGAATTCGGCAAAGTCACCAAGGTCGTGCCCGGAGGAGCGCAACGACAGGATTCGGTTCGGCATGCGTTGGCCGAGGTCAATGAGGCCGATATCATCCTCGTGCACGATGCGGTCCGGCCGTTTTTGACGGCCGAGATGATTCGTCGAGTCGTTGATGCCGCGGCCGAGCAGGGGGCTGCGATCATTGCACTCCCGATGCGCGATACGGTGAAATATGTGGGGGCCGGCGGCGTGATCGAGCGGACCATCGATCGCGCTCCCTTGTGGCTTGCGCAAACCCCGCAGGCCTTCCGGCGAGCCTGCCTGGAGGAGGCACATCGGAAAGCACTCCTTGGCAACATCCACGCGACAGATGATGCGCATCTCGTCGAGTTGTTGGGAAAGCCGGTGGTGGTCGTCGAGGGGAGCGGTGAGAATATTAAGGTGACAAGGCCGGAAGACCTCGTGATCGGGGAGGCCATTCTTCAATCACGAATAGCAGCGAGGAGTGCTGAATGACGGGTGTACGCGTGGGGTGCGGGTGGGATATTCATCCCTTGGTAGCTGGACGTAAGTTGATCCTGGGCGGACTCGAAATTCCGCATCACAAGGGACTGCAGGGACATTCCGATTCCGATGCGCTCGTGCATGCGATCTGCGACGCGCTGCTGGGCGCGATGGGCGAGGGTGATCTGGGCCGCCACTATCCGAGCTCGGATCAGCGTTATAAGAATATCTCCAGCCTCAAGTTGCTTGAAGATGTCGTTGGCAAACTGCGCGCGAAAGGCTATCGTCTGGCCAATGTCGACAGCACCATCATCGCCCAGGCGCCCCGGTTGAGTCCGCATTTGGCCGCCATGCAGAAGTCGATTGCTGGGGTACTGCAAGTCGATCTCGAACTGGTGAATGTCAAAGTGAAGAGCGGTGAGGGGCTCGATGCGGTGGGACGCGAAGAAGCCGTCGCTGCGCAAGCCGTCTGCCTGATCATGCGTGACTGAGTCGAGCTACCGCGTGAGCCTGTCCACGATATGTTGAAAGCGATTGCTCAAGACCTCCAGGCAATTTTCGACCGGGATCCGGCTGCGACCAGCCGGCTCGAAGTCATCTTGACCTACGCAGGATTCCACGCGTTGCTGGCGTACCGGCTCGCGCATTGGTTAAAACAGCATCAAGTGCCGTTTATGCCGCGCGCAATTTCACAGCTGGCGCGGTGGCTGACCGGCATCGAGATCCATCCGTCCGCCAAGATCGGCGACTTTTTTTTTATCGATCACGGCATGGGTGTGGTGATCGGCGAAACCGCTGAAGTCGGAGACCATGTCACATTGTTTCAGGGGGTGACCCTGGGCGGCACCGGCAAAGAGCGCGGCAAGCGCCATCCCACCTTGGGCAATCATGTGGTGGTCGGGGCGGGAGCAAAAATTCTTGGCGGGATCACCATTGGCGACAATGTCAAAATCGGCGCCAATTCTGTCGTCGTGAAATCGGTGCCGCCGAACTCGACCGTAATCGGTGTGCCGGCCAGGATCATCAAATCGCAAGGCGAGCGGCTTCCCGATGCCACGATGGATCACACCAATATGCCGGACCCTACGGCCGATCGTTTCGCTGCGCTGGAGATGGAGCTGATCGAGTTACGAAAAAAACTCGAAAACGCTGAGAGTAGTAAGCCCCGCTAGCCCGTCACCAATTCCGATCTGTCATCAGCTGTGTGCGATCCGGGAGAGTGATTCACGTCTGAGGCACCGGGGCAGGTAGGCGTTCGTGCGAAGGCTGAGCCCCGGCACAGCCTTGTACCGTGCCGGGGCTTCTACGATTAGTTTGACAGACATTCCTTCATAAACTTTTTTCGCTCATCGCCGGCCAGATTCTTGGCCTTGGCATCCTTATTACAGGTCGTCATTTTGTTCTGCTGAGTGGCCCCCGCTGCGGCTTTGGCGGGCTTGGCGGAGAGACATTCTTTCATGAAGGCCTTGCGCTGCTCACCTTTGCCTTCCCCGCTGAACCCCTTGGCGTCCGCATCGGCATTGCAGGTCTTCATTTTGTTCTGTTGTGCTCCCGCATAGCTGAGCTGCGGGGTGGCGAGCACGGCGGCCAACATGATCAAGGACAAGACTGCGCAAAGGTGTTTCATGGAACTCTCCTGTTGAGGTGGACGGGGGATGTCGGCGGAACTATAACAAAAAATGCCGATTCTGTCTCACGGGGAAGTCCCCTACGTGACAGGAGGGAGGGAGGGCTTCTCATAATCAACCTTGACGAGATACAGGCCATGCGCCGGCGCCGTTTTACCTGCGGCAGGCCGCGAACGGGCGTTGAGTATGGTCGGCATCTCGGAGGCTGATCGTTTGCCCCGCCCCACCTCCACGAGCGTCCCGACGAGACTGCGCACCATCTGTTTGAGAAAGCGGTCGGCGTAGAACGACAGCACGATCAGGTCGCCCTGACGGCGGAGTTCCGACTGCTGCATTCGACAGTGTGGATTTGTATTGTCGGTGGGCGCGGTTTCAAACGAGGAGAAATCGTGCAACCCTCGCAGAGCGGCGGCGGCGGTGGTCATGGCTTCGATGTCGAGGGGGTGATAGACCGTCCAGGCTCGTTCTCGAAGCAGGGCGCCCCGCTCCGATCGGTTCAAGATATGGTACTCGTAGAGCTTCCCGGTAGCGGAATATCGCGCGTGAAACTCATCCGGCACTTCGTCTACCGACAGGGCGCTGATGTCTGCGGGGAGGTGAGCATTCAAGGCGCGAAGCCACGCTCGTGGTGAAAGCCCGCGATCGGTTTTGAAGCTGGCGACCTGTCCCAGGGCATGCACCCCGGCATCCGTGCGTCCCGCCCCGACTACGGTGAGCCGTGTCTGGGAGATTGCCGCAAGCGCCTCTTCCACTGCGGCTTGAACGGTCGGCGCGTTCAGTTGGCGTTGCCAGCCTGAGTAACGGGTGCCATCGTACTCGAGAACGAGCTTGAACGTGGTCATCATGGGAGTGCAAAAAGCTGCACTCTAGCCTACTAGGAAGGCGGCTGTCATCGGGGAGGATTGGTGCGGAGATATGTTTTGACCCCTTCGAAGATCGATTCCGCGATATGCGCCAGGAAGGGCTGCGAGCGCATTTGCTCTTCCTCGGCAGGATTCGACATGAAGGCAATTTCCGCGAGAATGCTGGGCATGGTGGTAAAGCGAAGGACATAAAATGGCGCGGTCTTCACGCCATGATCGATGGTGCTGTACCGGCCATTGAGATTGGTGACCATCGCCTGCTTGGCGGTCCAGGCTAATTCCAGGGAATGTTCGATCTTTTTGGTGGTCAAGAGATCCGCGACGAGATACTCCCATCCGACGCCGGTGTTGTTCAACGGGGTGCCGTTTTCCCGTGCCGCCACTTCCAGCGCCCGCTGATCCTTGGCTTCCCCGAAGTGGTAAATTTCCAGGCCGCGAACCCCTTTATGCGGGTGGGAGTTGACGTGAATGGACACGAACAGATCCGCATCCTTGCCGTTGGCAAACTTTGCCCGGTCTTCCAGCTCGATGAAGGCATCTCGCTCACGGGTCATGAGGACGCGCGTGTTGGGCAACGTGCTCAGCAGGTCTTTCAACAACAGGCCGACTTTCAGCGTGACGTCTTTCTCCGTAGTCCCGTGCTGCCCGATGGTGCCGGGATCTTTGCCCCCATGCCCGGGATCGATCACGATCGTCTGGATCGGGCTGGCCGGTTTGGGCGCGGTCGGGCGAACCGGCTCGGTTACCGTCGGGCTTGGAATGGCCGGCGGTGTCGGAAGCGCCACGGAAGGGGCCGACGGCGATGTTGAGGCGGTGTCACCGATCTGCCGGATTTGATCCTTGGCCTTTTGGTAGATGTCGATGACGAGCCGGTCGGGATTATCGAGCGAGAAGGCTTTGTACTTTGTGCCCTGGGTACGTGCGAGGGTGATGGTGACGACCCGCGGGCGACTTTGCGTAATGTGAAACGATTGGGGAATCGTGCCGCCGGAGACTCGCTGCCGGGAGGACTTTCCCAGAATCGCATTGGTGATATCGATGACGACTCGATCGGGGTTTTTTAAGTGAGTTTCGGTGAAGGAGGCTGAGCGATTCAGGTCGAGCACCAGGCGTGTCCCTTCGGCAGTGGACCAGGTGCGAAGGTCGCGAACAATGATCGGATAGCGCGACGAGCCGGACGAGTTTTGTTTGACCATCAGGAACTGAGGGGCCCCTGCGGTTTCGGACACCTGGGGAATCTCCGGCCAGGATGGTTCGGATGGCACCTCTGCCTGTGATGGGGAGCCTGTCCCCGTCAGAAACCAGGCGAGGGTGAGGGCGAAGCAGAGGTGGAACAGCGAACGCACCCGGGGAAGGCGTCGCCATACTT
>DAONAB010000032.1:0-2462 GCA_035400805.1 Nitrospira sp.
CATATCGAGAGTTTCCCTCCGCTCTTTTTTGATGAAGGCTGGACGGTCTGTGTCGCGCGAACGTGGGTCGAGTCGGGGCACTACGGTTGTCTGCTCCTGGGAGCACCAGCGCCGCCTTCACTGGCGGCCCACTTCCCCGTGGTGGCGTCGGTTGCGGCGAGCTTCGCCTTGTTGGGTGTCGGAGTCTGGCAGACGAGATTGGTGGGGCTGCTGTACACCTTCGGCGCGTTGCTCCTGCTCTATGCAGTGACGCGTCGACTCTATGGACGATCTGTGTCGATCGCCGCCCTCGCTCTGGTGATCCTCGTGCCGCTGAAATGGTCGATCCATCCCCTCTATCTCGGTCGCCAGGTGCTGGGTGAGATGCCGCTGTTGTGTTTTCTCCTCGCGGGGTTTCTGTGTTTTCTCCGCAGCTCGCAACAACCCGTGTGGAGGCTCGCCGCGATGGCGTGCTGGGCGGTAGCCTTGATGACCAAGGCGCAGGTCGTTCCATTCCTCCTCGCGTCTTTCGCGGGGACCATGGTCATTCTGGGATTTCGGAGGAACTGGTCGACTGTGTGGGAAATGGGCCTCGTCATGATCGGTTCCTGGGGTGGATTTCAATTCCTGGTCGAAGCCAAGAACTGGCTGTTGAGCGGCCACACCATGGCGAATCCCTCCGCCGACGGCATGACAGAAGCGATTGCGTTGGTATTCGTGCCGGCCATCCGTCTGGAGACGATCCAGTACCTATTCGTGGCCTGGGCTGAATATCCAGTCGGACTGGCCTATGCAGCCTGGCGTCTCCATCGAACGCCTGCCTCCGGGAGTCAGGCCTCCGTCGAACAAACGGCGAAGCTCATGTTGTTGTTGCTGGCAGGGAGCTGGCTGGCCTGGTTTGCCTTTCTCAGTGCCGGCGAACCGCGCTATGCATTGCCCGGATTGTTGCTTGGGGCGCCGTGTGCGGCCGTGTTTTTTCACGACGTCACCAGAGGGTTCAACGGGGGCTATCTGTTGAAGACGTTGGCTGGACTGGTGCGAGGCAGAGGTGCGACGGCTCAGGAACCCAAGGCCGCCGTCGTCGTAGTGCTTCTGGTGATCATGGGATGGGGTGCTGTCCAGGAACGGTATGCGTTTCGCGCGCGCGAGGATGATCGCGACCTGTTCGCGGTGACACAGTATTTGAATACGGCCACTCCGCCGACGGCAGTAATCGAGACCTATGACAGCGAACTCTTCCTCTTTCTGAATCGCCCCTACACCTACGCCTTTCCCAGGCACCTGGTGGAGATTATCCGGCGTGACCAGGGGCAGGCGCAGGCGGTCACCTACGATCCGCTGCAGAGCAAGCCCGACTATCTCGTGGTCGGCGAGTATGGCCGATGGGCCGGATTCTACAAGCCGTTGGTTGCGCAACACCGGGTGCGACTCGTGACCACCATCGGGCGCTATCAGATCTACGAGCCGGTGCGTTCCTAGAGCGACGGTATCCCCGTCGACCTCCGTGTCCCTTTCTATCTCGTTAAATTTCCCCTCTTGACTTCACGCGAGGCAGAATTATTTTTGTCTCCGTTGCGGATGCGTAGCCGGATGGACGGGAAACAGTCCCGGCCTGGAGAGGCAATGGCGGCAAGTGAATGCCCGCCTTCTGCTTCGACCAGCGTCCATCCAACACAACTCACATCAACCATTATACTGACCTCTCAAGAGAGAGGAGGAGGACGCGATGACCAGTTATCATGCAGCATTGGTAGCACCTATCGGCCAAGACTCCTTCGACCGGCAAATCGATCGGTTGCTGGAGGATGCGGTGAGCGCGTTCGGCGTAAGGGGAATAACCTGGGCGCCGGCCAGTAATGCCTGGGAAGACGACAACGGCTTCTACGTACAGGTGGCGCTTCCCGGGTGGGAGCCGCAAGACGTCTCGCTGGAGGTGGCCAAACACGTGCTCTCGATCAAGGGCGAACGCAAGGAACCATCCGAATCGGCCCGGACCGTTCATGTCAAAGAGATCGGGGACGGTCGGTTTATCCGGTTATTCAGATTGCCGACGTATATCGACTCCGAGAACGCGTCGGCGGTGCAGAAGAACGGCTTACTCACCGTGACGTTCCCGAAACGGGAGGAAGCGAAGAGCCGACGGATCATGATCGAAGGGACGTAATGTCCCCAACCGTTTTGAGCGAATGGAGCGTCGTGATTCCTTCCCCGCAGATGTCATTGATCTGCGGGGAAGGCCCCTCCGGAGCGACGAGGGGAGGTCCGTTCGCGATCGATCAGCTGACGAACGGCAGTTGTGACGAGTTCCGGTTGGTCAAACGGAATGAAATGGCTGCTCTGATCGGCGAACACCTGACGGCTGTTCGTCGACAGGGTGGTCAAATTCTGCTGCAGCTCGAGCCACATTTTTCTGAACTTGGCCGGGTTCACCTGGCCCGGCATCTCCGGCCACCAGACCGGGCCTGTGGCGGTGATGACGACCA
>DAONAB010000032.1:2562-15895 GCA_035400805.1 Nitrospira sp.
GCCTGACGCATTTCCGATTCATGTCCCGCATCAACCAGGACCATGCCGACGACGTCCTGGGGATAGTCGTGTTGGTAAAGTCGGGTGAGCAGGCCGCCAAGAGAATGTCCCACCAGAACGTACGGCCCCCGGATGCCGGCGCGTTCCAGTAGGCGATGGAGTTCTTGCGCCATCCGTTGTCCCGAGCGTGGCAGGGGTCCGCGCTCACTCCACCCGAGGCCGGCGCGATCATACGCACACACGCGGGTCGTCCGGGCGAGCTGCGGTTGCACATTGCTCCAAGAGAGCGACCAACCAGGTGCAGCAGCTTCCAGAATTACTGTGGGAGTACCCGTGCCAAGACAGTAGAGATGCAGCCGATGTCCGCCGATATCGACCATCTGGCCGGGTGGCGGATAGTGGCACCGATCCAGCACCATGCCGATGATTTGATAGGCGGCACCGATGGTCGCGAGTGCGACGATCGTACCGAGAAACCATTTGAACGCGCGCATACGCGCATCATCCCCTGTAAGAGGTCGAGGAAGCAAACAGCGCCGCGCGCGCCTGTTCATCGTTGGAGATGACGGAGTGTTATGCCTTCGACGGCGGATTCGACCGGTCAGGCGGAATAGTGGTCTTGCAGATGGTCACGCTGAAAACGAAGGATATATCTGACGAGTAGCTCACGATCTTGTGTGGTCAGTCTGACGAATCGAGCGTGGAGGCGATAGACACCGCCAAGGAGCGGAAGAGGATCCAGCCATAACACTTCGATCGATGCTGTAAAGAGAACGTGCTCGGGGAATAGAAGGGTAAGGGACAGGATGTCGCCGTCTTTGTAGCGGGTGGTGACCATCATCCCGATGCCACCGGCGCTGAGGTTGACGGATGTCTCACTCAACTCGCCTTCGGTTTCGTCTCCTGCGATCTGCAGGCACATGGGCAGAAGGACGGTGATGCGATAAAACTCGCGGCGTTCTCGCCCGGATGGCTCTGAAGGCGTGGCAGGCGACATGGCTTAGAAAAAGTATAACAAACCCGGTGAGCAGGTTCTCGCCCAACCGTACCGCACGTCCTGTTTGCCTACATGCTTTGGCCCTGGGACAGGTAGGCTCACGTCGCCCCATCTCCCTGCGTTTGTGCTAGTATCCCGCGCATGAAACCAGCATTGATTGTGCTCTGGATGCTGCTGTCGGTTCTCGCGGCAGTGGCGCTTGCCCATGTGGTCGGTGTCATCAATCCCGCAGAAAAAGTGAACGGGCTGTGGCTGGTTGTCGCAGCGGCCTGCATCTATGTCTTGGCCTATCGGTTCTATGGCCGGTGGCTGGCCCGGAAGGTCGTGCAGTTGGATGATAGACGTCTGACGCCGGCCGTGCGGTTGAACGACGGGGTAAATTTTCATCCCACCAATCGGGTTGTCCTATTCGGCCATCACTTCGCAGCCATTGCAGGGGCCGGCCCCTTGCTCGGGCCGGAGTTGGCGGCGCAATTCGGTTTTCTGCCCGGTTTTCTCTGGCTGGTGATCGGTGCGGTCCTGGCCGGGGCCGTGCAGGATTTTATTATCCTGGTCGCCTCGATGCGGCGCAATGGCCGCTCCCTACCGGAAATCGCGCATGATGAATTAGGGTCCATCACCGGCACGGCAACGGCGGTGGCGGTGCTGTTTATTGTGGTGGTTGCCCTGGCCGGGCTTGGGTTCGCGGTCGTGAATGCGCTCTACCATAACGCCTGGGGGACCTTCACGATTGCCATGACGATTCCCATCGGGTTCATCATGGGGTTCTACCTCCAGAAGTTTCGCCCCGGCGCGGTCGCTGAAGTGTCGGTGATCGGTCTGGTCTTGCTGGTGGCGGCAGTGCTATTCGGGCGCGTGGTGGGACAATCGTCCTACGCCTGGTTGTTCGAATTCGAGAAGCCGGCGCTCGTCTGGGTGCTGGCCGGGTATGGATTCGTAGCCTCGGTCTTGCCGGGGTGGATGTTGCTGGTGCCGCGAGGCTATCTCTCGACCTTCATGAAACTCGGTGTGGTGTTTCTGCTCGGGCTTGGCGTGATTCTCATGGCCCCGACGATTGAAATGCCGCGACTGACCTCCTTTGCCAACGGCGGGGGCCCGATTATTCCCGGTACGTTGTTCCCCTTTCTCTTTATCACCATCGCCTGCGGCGCCGTATCGGGCTTCCACTCGCTGGTCTCGTCGGGCACGACGCCGAAGATGATCGAGCAGGAATCGCAGGCGGTGGTGGGCTATGCGGCGATGTTGCTGGAAAGTTTCGTCGGAGTCATGGCTTTGATCGCGGCTTCCGTGCTGATTCCCGGCGATTACCTGGCGATCAACACGATGTTATCGGCCGACACCTTGACGGCCATGGGCTTCGCGCCGTCCCGGATTGCGGAGTTATCCCAGTTGGTCGAAGTCAATGTGGCGGGACGGCCAGGCGGGGCGGTGTCGCTGGCCGTGGGGATGGCCTCCATCTTTTCGGCGTTGCCCGGTATGGCCGGATTGATGGCCTATTGGTATCAGTTCGCGTTGGTGTTCGAGGCGCTCTTCATCCTGACGACGATCGATACGGGAACACGTGTCGCGCGGTATCTGATTCAGGAAATGGCCGGGCGGGTGTATGCGCCCTTTCGACAGATGAATTGGTGGCCTGGCGTGTTGTTGAGCAGCGCCTTTGTGGTGGGGTCCTGGGCGTATTTGATCGGGACCGGTAGCATTTCCACGATCTGGCCGATGTTCGGCGCGGCCAACCAGTTGCTGGGCACGTTGGCTCTGTGTATTGCCACGACGGTGTTGATCAAAATGTGGAAATCACCGTACCTCTGGGTGACGGCCGTTCCCATGTTGTTTGTGGGAGGGATTACGCTCGCCGGCTCTTATGAAATGTTCTGGATGTTTCTGGCCAAGGCGGGAATGTTGGCGGCAGGGCAAGCGTTCGCGCTCTATCTCGACGCCGTGCTCGTCGCCGTGGTAGCGATTCTAGGAATCGTCGTCTTGAGCGATAGCCTGAAGCAGTGGTATGGGTATGTGATTCTGAAGCGCCCGTTCAGCAGCAGCGAAGTGATCGCGACTGCCGGCGGTGGTTCGGCGGGACACGCGCAGACAGCCATTCACCGGCACGATGATCGCACGTTCAGGCTGCCGCCTGGCGGTGGCTGCTGTTGAGCGCAAGACGATTGACGGAAGCGTAGAAGGAGGGACTCGTGGCTGACCAATCATCATTCGATGTGGTGTCGGAAGTGAATATGCAGGAAATGAAAAATGTCGTCGATCAGGCGACCAAGGAGATCAAGCAGCGATTCGACTTCAAGGACTCGAAGACCGAGCTGACGTTGAAGGAAAAAGAGAAAGAACTCGTCGTGCTCTCCGACGATGAGTATAAGCTCAATGCGGTCATTGAAATCATCAAGAGCAAGTGTGTGAAGCGCGGAGTCTCCTTGAAGGCCTTTGACTACGGCAAGATCGAAGAGGCGCTCGGGGCTACGGTGCGCCAAGTGATTAAAATCCAAAGCGGGATTTCTTCGGAGAAGGCCAAGGAAATTACCAAGGCCGTGAAAGAATCCAAACTGAAGGTGCAGGCGCAGATCCAGGGCGAACAGGTGCGTGTGATCAGCAAGAGCAAGGACGATCTGCAGGCGGCGATCGCTTTTCTCAAGGGGAAAGATTTTGAGATTGATCTGCAGTTTACCAACTACCGCTAGCAAGGGGATGGTGAAACAGTCTCCCAGCTTCGTTCTCGCTTCGATCAGAGGCTCAACGTACCAGCACGGTACGCCTCGCCTCTTCCCTCGCTGCGGCCTTGCTGGGAGACCTGTTTGACCATCCCCTCCGAGATCCGCGGTTCTAGCATGACCACATTGCTTCTCCGTATGCTGTTACTTGCCGCGCTGTTTCTCGGTGGCTGCGGTGGCAGTGACCCGGTCGTCGTCATCCAGCTCCATCCCACCAACCCCGACATTCTCTACATCGCCACCAACGACTACATCTACAAATCGCGGGACGGCGGCAAGACGTGGAGTAATCTCTCGAAAGGAATGAGCTACTCGCGGGTGATTGCGATGGCGGTCGATCCCGTCTATCCCGCCACAATTTACGCGGGTACGAAGGGGGACGCGGTCTACAAGAGTTATGACGGCGGCCAGCGCTGGACCTCAGTCCGGAGCGGTTTGGATGATGCGACGATTTCATCGGTCGTCAATCAGTTCGTCTTCGATCCGGCGGACGACAACCACATCTTCCTGGCGACGACGATGGGGGTGTTCGAATCGAAGAATGCCGGGGGGCGGTGGGTCAAGAAGATGGAGGGGATGAAAGAAGTATTGATGGTCGTGACGCTGGGGATGGATCCCGCGCACCCCTCCGTCATGTATGCGGGCACCAGCGGAGGCGTATACAAAACGAATGATCAAGGGTCGCATTGGGTGCAGGTGAATAATGGTCTGGTGCCGGAAGGAATGGTGAAGACCTCACGCGCGCTCGGGGTGACATCGGTACAAGTGGATCCCTTCGCATCGGAGACGGTGTACGCGGCGACGCTGGCGGGTCTGTATAAAACCACGGATGGCGCAGTGTCTTGGACGCGTATCGGTGAGTCGTTGCAGGATCAAATGATCGTGGCGATGGTGGTGGATCGTGCGCGGGCCGGCGTGCTGTATCTCGCCGGGCGGGATGGCATACACCGCAGCGAGGATGGCGGCAAGACCTGGACAGTGCTCAATGAAGGCCTGACGACCACCAATATCCGTTCACTGGCGCAGAGCGCCATGGATCCACACGTGTTGTTCGCAGGCACGAATGGCAGCGGGCTCTACAAGAGCGTGGATGGCGGCGCCCATTGGCAGGCGATGCCGTCGGTGTTTCCCAAGGAGTAACGGACCGGGTGTTCAGACGACCGTCGGATGGATCGGAAGCTATCGGCGCGGTTGGCTGTTCAGGGAGGAATCACCGATGGAGGGTCCGACTCCTCGAATGTGTGCGGAGGAGTGCTCGGCATTCTCGGCCGCATTGATCTCAAATCCAGATGCATTGGGCAGGGTGGTGTCTTGCGTCTGCGAACCGACACGATCGGTCAAGACGCTGTCTCGGAGATCTTCTCCTCTGCGGGGGCGGAGCGATTCGTTGACGTTGCTATAAGGCGAGACCGTGGCACCGATATCCGCGCCGAAGCTCGGGTTGAGCGAACGGTTTAAGTGGGTGTTCTCGATGTCGCCGCCGATCCTGGTCGGGATGGTGGTGTCCTGGATATCCATGCCGGTCGGCGCAGAGGCTGCCGGTCGTTTCGGCCGGAGATCCTGCGCAATCGTCTCGCGTTCATCTTCAATGCGCCGTTCTTCTCTGCCGCGCTGTTCGTAATCCAGTGAGTCGAGTTTTTCATATCGCGTGATGAGGCCCTTCATACGGGTCCTGATTTTTTTGAGGTCGTCTCGCGCGATGGCGACCGTGCCGACGATTTCACTGAGCGTCCATTGCCGGGCAAAGGTGCCGAGTTTCGGAGACTGGCCGGGGCCTCCGCCCAAACCGGCCGCGCCGCTTCCCACGCCGAATCCCGCGCTGTTATAGATGCCTTTCTGTTGCACCGACATCAAAATGTGATTGGACTGTTCCAACAGTTCGTCGATGCGATCGAGCGAATCCCATTCGCTCGCGCAGCAGTCCAGAAATTCACGGTAGTCGCGAGTGAACTTCGACGCTTCATTTTGAATGTCGAGAATCTTGAGCGGGTCCTTCGCTGCGGCATCAGTGCGTTCGTCTGGGTTGAGTGAGGATTTCTTTTCATCTCGCTCGGCATCGTACAGCGCCGCGCAACCGGCATCAGGGGTGGCGGTAATGCGCTTGTCAGCAGTGCGATTCGGGCACCAATAGATCTTCCCCGGCTGATTGAGAGGATTGTCTGACTTGAACTCTCCCGCCTCTGCGACAGGCAGAAGGCCCAGGAGAAGGACGCCGGCGAGCGTTGGCACGAGGGCATATTGTGGGCGCAGGGCTATTGTAGACATCGTCATGCTGATGATGCCCCCCGGAGGACATTGTGTCAACGAAAGGGGAGAATTGTGATGTGCTTGAAAAGCCCCCGGGCGGTTCGTTACCCTCCCGCCATGACCGAGTGCTCTCACGTTCAACGCGAAGAGGAATGCTTATGCCTGTCATCTATATCGACGAAGCGGCGGCTCATGCAGGAGAGGACGTCACGATTCGCGGATGGCTCCGTAGCCGACGGGACAAGGGAAAACTTCATTTTCTGATTGTGCGGGACGGGACCGGCGATATGCAGGCGGTCGTGAGCAAGGGCACAGTTGGCGACGAACAGTTTGCTCATTCGGCGGAGCTCACGCAGGAATCGAGCGTGGTGCTGACCGGCACGTTACGGCAGGATGCGCGCGCGCCGGGCGGGTACGAGCTGGATGTGAAGCGCCTCGCGGTCTTGCAGGTGGCGGAACCCTTTCCGATTCAGCCGAAAGAGCACGGCACAGGATTTTTGATGGAGCATCGGCACCTCTGGCTGCGTTCCAGCCGCCAGCATGCGGTGCTGCGCATTCGTCACGAGATCATTCGCGCCTGCCGGAACTTTTTCGATGATCGTGGGTTTACGCTGGTCGATGCGCCGATTTTCACGCCGAATGCTTGCGAGGGCACCACGACGCTGTTTCAGACGCAATATTTTGATGAGACGGCCTATCTGACGCAGAGCGGCCAGCTGTATAGCGAAGCCACGGCCGCGGCCTTTGGAAAGGTCTATTGTTTCGGTCCGACGTTTCGCGCGGAGAAGTCTAAGACGCGCCGGCATCTGATGGAGTTCTGGATGGTGGAGCCGGAAGTCGCCTTTGCGGAGCTGCCGGATATGATGGATCTCGCCGAGCAGTTCTTATCGCATATCGTGGCGGCGGTACTGAAGACGCGCCGTGCCGAATTGCAGTTGTTGGAGCGGGATATTTCCAAGCTGGAATGTGTGACGGCACCGTTCCCTCGCATTACGTATGAGGAGGCTGTGGACGTTCTTCAGCGGAAAGGCAATCCCGCCAAGCGAGGAGATGATTTTGGCGCGGAGGATGAAACGATTCTTTCGAAAGAATTCGATCGTCCCGTCATCGTGCATCGATATCCCGCTGCGCTGAAAGCCTTCTATATGGAGACGGACCCGGCTCGCCCCGATCTCGCGCTCTGTATGGATGTGTTGGCGCCTGAGGGATACGGAGAAATCATCGGCGGCGGGCAGCGCATTCATCAGCACGAGAAACTGTTGGCGCGCATACACGAGCATCATCTCCCGGTTGAGGCGTTTCAATGGTATCTCGATCTGCGCCGCTACGGGTCTGTCCCTCATGCCGGGTTCGGGATGGGCATTGAGCGCGCCGTGGCGTGGATTTGCGGGCTCGACCATGTGCGCGAGACGATTCCCTTCCCCCGAATGCTGTATCGGTTATATCCATAGGTTTCCGCCCTCCGTTCTCTATCGACCGATCGCTCCATGCGATCGGCGAATTGCTGCCATTCCATCTGTCTGATTTTTTGGACGGCTCTCGCGTTCCTCCACAATTTTTCACGTCGCAATTCACACGTTGTGGGAGAGTTTCCCACAGGTTTGTCCACAAATGTGGATAACTTTGCGGCCAAATTCGGCAGCTGGAGCGATGGGTCAAAAGCGAACAATATTCTTGATAAATTGGAGCAAAATCTGTTGACAGCTGTTTTGGTGGGTGTATACTCCAGCCAATGTGTGGTGAAAAGTGGGTGGAAGTGGGTGTATGGATTCTGCTCGCGGTTCCCATGAGCCGGTTTTAGTCGACGAGATCGTATTCTGGCTGCAGTGCAAACCAGGTGGAGTTTACGTGGACTGCACTCTCGGATATGCAGGGCTCGCTACCCGGATTCTTCATCTCACCGCTCCAGATGGCATTCTCATCGGGATCGATCGCGATGCGGCGGCACTCGATGCATCCCGCGCGCGCCTGCAAGGCGTCATGTCACGGGTGCATCTGCGTCATGGAAACTTTTCGGAGCTCAAAACGCTGGTGGCCCAGGTCGGGATCCAGCATGTGGATGGGGTGATCTTCGATCTTGGGGTGTCCTCGCCCCAACTCGATCGTCCGGAGCGCGGGTTCAGTTTTCGTGATGATGGTCCATTGGATATGCGCATGGATCAGAGCGAGGGACGCACGGCAGCCGACCTTATTCGAGAGATGCCCGAACGCGAGTTGGCGGATGTGATCTATCAGTTCGGCGAGGAACGCTATTCGCGCAGAATCGCGCGCGCGATTGTGGAGGCACGAACGCAATCGGTGATCGGGACGACGCGGGAATTGGCGGCGGTAGTCGAGCGGGCCGTGCCGGCTTCGTACCGGCATGGGCGAATTCATTGTGCCACGCGGACCTTTCAGGCGTTACGGATTGCCGTGAACCGGGAACTAGACGTGCTCGAGCCGGCGCTTCGTGATGCCGTCTCGATGGTGGCGCCCGGAGGGCGGGTCTGTGCCGTCTCGTTCCATTCGCTTGAAGACAGAATTGTGAAACATACGTTTCGGGCCCTGGCGAATGGCCCGGACGCTGCAGTGAGGGTGCTGACAAAAAAACCGGTCATCGCTTCGGAGAGTGAGCGAGACCATAACCCGCGATCGCGCAGCGCCAAGTTGCGTGTCGTGGAGCGGATGTCCAAGGAGTCTATGCAATGAAAGCCGTCGCGTTTGCCGCGGTCACGTCGTTGGTGCTGCTCTTCGTGTGGGAACGGGTGGACATCGTTCGCATCGGCTACCACATCGAGCGGCTGAAGGCGCAAAAAGTGCTCCTTGAGCGCGAGCGGGATGAATTGCAGGTCAAGCTGTCGGGGTTTACGGCGCCTGAGCGGATCGCGCGCTTGGCCAGCGATAAATTAGGCATGATGCAGCCGGAGAAGGGGCAGGTGGTTGTCATTAACTTCGAGCCGGAGACCCCTGCGAACCCAGTCGCCGCCGAAGGCGAAATCCGGATCGCGAAGAACATGGTCACCCGGAGAGCGCGATAGTGGCTTCGACTTCCTTTCGTGGGCGCCGGATTCTGGTGGCCTGCGGCTTGTCGGGTGCGTTTATCCTCGTGATTGTTCGCCTGGTGAATCTCCAGGTCATGCAATCCGCGGAGCTGACCGTCAAGGCGGACCGGCAACATCAGAAGAACGTGACGCTGGAGGGAGCGCGCGGCACCATCTATGATCGGAACAGCAAGGTCCTGGCGATGAACATGGACGTGCCGTCTGTGTTCGGCGTCCCCGCTTCGCTCGGTAACCCCGGGGCGGCGGCGCGCAATCTTTCGCCGATTTTGCATGTGAAAGCGACGGAGCTCGAAAAAAAGTTAAAGCAGGAAAAGCATTTCGTCTGGCTGGCGCGAAAACTGGAACCGGATCAAGGCCGGCGGCTTGAACGGCTGGGCCTCGACGGCGTCGGTGTGGTGATGGAGGGACGCCGGTTCTATCCGAAGGGGCCGCTGCTGTCGCATGTGTTGGGATTTGCCGGGATGGATGATCGCGGCCTGGAAGGCATGGAGCTCCGGTACGAGCCATATTTGCGTGGAGAAAAGCGAACGGTCGTCTTGCAGCGGGATGCCTTGGGGCGCGCCGTATTTCCCAAAGGGTTGAATGAAGAGGGGGCCGCTGCCGGACATAGCCTCACGCTGACGGTCGACGAGGTGGTCCAATATATTGCCGAGAAGGAACTGGACGAGGCGGTGACGCGATCCAGCGCCAAATCGGGCACGATGATCGTGATGGATCCCAGGACCGGCGCCGTGTTGGCCATGGCTGTGAGTCCGCGATTCGATCCCAATACGGTCGGCGCGCTGGCTCCCGATCGATGGCGCAACCGGGCCTTGACCGACACCTATGAACCGGGCTCGACCATGAAGGCCGTTATTGCGGCGGCGGCGCTTGAAGAAAAGGTCATGACCCCGAGCAGCATGATTTATGGCGAAAACGGGCAATTCGCCATTGCCAATACGATCATCCATGACCATGAGAAAGCCGGCTGGATGACGTTTGCGCAAATGATTCAGAAGTCGAGCAATATCGGCGCCGCGAAGGTCGGGATGGCGCTGGGTGAATGGCGGGTGTTCGACTATTTGAAGGAGTTCGGCTTCGGAGATAAGAGCGGCATTGATCTGCCGGGTGAAACCGCCGGATTGCTGCGGGGGCCTCGCCAATGGGGCAAACGCTCGCTGGCTTCCATTTCCATGGGGCAGGAGATAGGCGTCACTCCATTACAGATGGTGACGGCCATCTCAGCTATCGCCAACGGCGGCGTTCTCATGAAGCCCTATGTCGTCTCTGAAATCCGCAACGGCAAGGGGCAATTGGTCGCGCAGAATATGCCGCAAGCCAAACGGCGAGTCATCTCCGCGGACACCGCGAGGACGTTGACGACCCTTCTTGAAGGAGTGGTGACCCACGGGACAGGCGGCAAGGCGGCCATTCCGGGCTTTCGCGTAGCCGGTAAGACCGGGACGGCTCAGAAGGTTGATCCGCGCACCGGTAAGTACTCTTCCACACTCCTGGTCGGATCGTTTCTCGGGTATGTCCCTGCGGAAGATCCGCGGTTGGCGATGATTGTGGTGATCGATGAACCGCGCGGAGAAGGGTGGGGCGGAGTAGTCGCCGCTCCGGTGTTCCGGCGGGTGGGCGAGCAGGTCCTCAATTATCTGGGTGTCGCAGTGGATGAACCGGTCAAGCTGGCTATGGCGGGCCTGGACTCCTGACATGACGCTGGATGAATTGATCAGTCCCATTCAGGGACGTCTTGGAGTTCTGGAGCGAAGCGGGGACCAACGCGTGACGATTAGCGCTCTGACGGATGATTCCCGTCATGCCGCGCCGGGATGCCTCTTTGTCGCCGTGCAAGGAGAGCGGGTGGACGGCCACGACTTTGTCGACCGTGTGGTCAAGGCAGGGGCGGCGGCCGTCGTCGTCGGGCGCCATGTCGAGGCGGGATCGACGCCGTGTATTCGCGTGCAGGATTCCCGCGCGGCGCTGGGAATTCTGGGCAATCGATTTTATGGCGATCCCTCAGCCGCGCTCCGCATGATCGGCGTGACGGGGACGAATGGAAAAACCACCACGACCTATGTCGTGAAAACCATGCTGGAAGCGGCGAATCGCCAGGTCGGTCTGATCGGCACGGTCGCCTATCTGGTTGGGAAAGAATCAATTCCGGCCTCCCATACCACGCCCGGTGCGTTGGAGTTGCAGAAATTATTTGCACGAATGGTCGAGAAGAGGTTGGATACGGTCGTCATGGAAGTATCGTCTCACGCATTGGCGCTGGATCGAACCGCCGGCGCTGAATTTGATGTCGCGGTATTTACGAACCTTACGCAGGACCATCTCGACTTCCACCTTGATATGGAGCGGTATTTCCAAGCAAAGCGGAAATTGTTTGCCGAACTCGGCTCGTCCGGAGCGCGAAAGGCCAAAAAACGCGCCATCATCAATGCGGACGATCCCTGGGGGGCACGGATCCGTGAAGCCTGCACGGTGCCGGTGTGGACCTACGGATTGCATCAACAGGCTGACATTCGTGCGGAAGAAGTGAAATTGTCACCGGCAGGCACCAGTTTTACCTTGCGTACCCCCGTTGGCACTTGCGCGATCCAGAGCCGGTTGGTGGGAGAGCACAACGTATCCAACCTATTGGCGGCCATCGGCGTCGTCCTCCACGAAGGATTAACGCTGGAACAAGTTCGTGCTGCGGTGGGTGCGGTTTCCAATGTGCCGGGCCGGTTTGAGCGCGTCGAGGCGGGGCAGGACTTCACGGTGGTCGTGGACTATGCCCATACCGAAGACGCATTGGTCCGGTTGCTGACGGCCGCGCAGGCTTTGCGCACGGGGCGTATCATTACTCTGTTTGGATGCGGCGGAGACCGTGATCGCACGAAGCGTCCGAAAATGGGGCGTGCCGCCGTTCAGTATAGTGATGTGGTGATCCTGACATCGGACAATCCGCGCACGGAAGACCCGGCGTTCATTCTGAGCGAAGTCGAGGTCGGAGTGAAGGATGCGCTGGCCACCCGGGACCATGTGCGATATCGGATGATCGCGGATCGCCGCGAAGCGATCGAGGCAGCCATCGGCGAGGCGAAAGCCGGCGATATGGTGTTGATAGCGGGCAAGGGCCACGAAGATTATCAAATCGTGGGGACGACGAAACATCACTTCGACGATCGGGAAGTCGCGCGTGAGATGATCCAGGCGCGCCGATCCTGACGCTCAGTGAGGCATGACATGCGGGAGCATGGACAGCGTGGCGTAATGGCGTTATTTACAGTCGAAGAAATATGTGAAGTGTTGAGCGCCAAGTCGCCGACGGGCTTGAGTCCGCAGGATCTGAAGCAGCGGATTCGACGTGTGGTGACCGATTCCCGTCTGGTGCGCAAAGGCGATGTGTTCATTGCCTTTCAGGGTGAGCGATTCGACGCGCATACATTCGTGCCGAAAGTCTTTGCGCAAGGCGCCGTCTGTGCCATCGTGCAGGAAGACTACCGTCTCCCTCCGATGAAGCCGCGGACCGGCACGCCCATTATCCTCGGCGTGAGGGATACGCTCGAAGCATTTCAACGGCTGGCCACTCACTACCGCAACCGGTTTCCCATTCCGGTCATCGCCATTACGGGCAGCAACGGGAAAACCACGACGAAGGAAATGGTCGCCCATGTGGTGGCGCAACGTTGGAAAACCCTCAAAACCGAGGGCAATCTCAACAATCGCATCGGCGTGCCACAGACTTTATTTCAATTGGCGCCACGGCATCAGGCTGCGGTGATCGAGATGGGCGTGGACCAGCAAGGACAAACGACTCGGTTGTGCGAAATTGCGAGGCCGACGATCGGCGTGATTACGAATATCGGACCGGACCACTTGGAATTTTTCGGCAGCATGGAAGGGTCCGCGCAAGCCAAGGCCGAGTTGCTCGACCATTTGCCACAGGACGGGACCGTGGTGTTGAACGCCGACGATGAATATTTTGACTATCTGGCGTCCAGGGCCCAATGCCGGGTAGTCGCGTTCGGCGCGTCACCGAAGGCCGCCGTTCGCGCGGCGAATGTGCGAACCGACGACAAGGGGGGCACGCTCTTCGGACTCGTGCTTCCGGGAAAGACTCGCCAGACGGAGATTCGTATCCGGACGCAGGGCCAACACAATGTGAGTAATGCCCTTGCAGCGGCCGCCGTGGGGCATGCCCTGGGGCTATCCGGCGCGGCTATCGCCGAAGGGTTGGCGAAGTTCCGTCCGGCCGCGATGCGATCACAGATCAGCCAATCGCACGGGGTGCAGGTCATCAACGATTGTTACAACGCCAATCCCGCGTCGATGAAAGCCGCCGTTCAGCTCCTGGCGCAGCT
>DAONAB010000033.1:0-15843 GCA_035400805.1 Nitrospira sp.
TCGGCACCAGCAACAGCAGATAGATCCGGAGCGGAGGAATGCCCTTGGTGGCCGGCTCCACGATCTCTGAAAAACGAAGGTAGTAGGCTCCCACCCAGCAGGCGCAGATCAGCCCGAGATCGATACAGAACAGCAGACTCTTGAGAAATTGGGAGTGGCGTTTGAGCATGCTCCCTCTATGAAGCCGTACCGGTCAACGCCCCCATCGCGAAGGCTTTCACGCGCTCCTTGAAAAGCCGCCGGTCGAATGCCGCCACGTGGTCACGAATGGCATGCGGATCGAATTCTGTCCGGCGACGCTCGAAACACTCCATCGCGTCGACAACGGATTCCACCGCCTGAGTGAAGAAAAACACTCCCGTGGCAACCTTCCCCGCACTGGTCACAGAACCGGAGCCCCCTTGCCCAGGTCCGCCCTCGGCGGATCCGGCACCCGGCAACGGCACCACGGTCTCCAACGCTCCTCCGCGGCCGAAGGCAAGCACAGGCTTACCGCAGGCCATCGCTTCCAATGGGACGATACCAAAATCTTCCTCGCCTGGAAAGAGCAACGCCCGACAGCGCGCATAGTGATCCCTGACCACCTCGTCCGGCTGCCAGCCCAGAAATTCGACCGTCGGGCCGGCGAGCTTGCGCAACCGCGCCTCCTCTTGCCCCTTGCCGATGATCTTCAGGCGTCGTTTCATAACATTACACGCCTGGATAGCCAGATCAACCCGTTTGTACGGAGCAAAGGCCGTGACCATCAAATAGAAGTCTTCTGACTGTTCCGCGGCTTGAAATGACTCCCAATCGACCGGTGGATGCAGCACAGCCGCCGGCCGGTTGTAATACCGTTGCACCTTCCCGGCGATATTGTGGGAATTGGCCACAAACTGATCCACTCGCGCGGCGGAGGCCACATCCCAGGCCTGCAAACGCTTTCGGAACAGCTCCATGCCCAATCTCGCCACGACGCCCGATCGCCCGCCGCGGGCATAGTTGTCGAACTGATCCCACACGTACCGCATGGGCGAATGGATGTAGCAAAGATGTTTCCCTCCCGCCGGCGGGCGGATGCCCTTCGCCACACAATGGCTCGAGCTTAAAACCAGATCGTACGACGGCAGCCGAAAGCGCTCGATCGCAAAAGGAAAGACGGGCAAATAATACCGATAGTATCGCGCGGCCAATGGGAAGGATTGCACGAAACTAGTTGTAATCCGGTGACGCTCGATCGTGGGCGACACCGTCCCCTTGATGTGCAGCAGGGTGTAGAGATCGGCATCGGGGAACAGCTCGCAGAACGCCTCCAGACAGCGCTCGCCGCCCCGCATCCCGGTGAGCCAATCATGGACGATCGCCACCTTCATATGGATCGATCGTAGCGGGCGGGTTCTCCCGACACCCACCGACTGTTTCGGACGTGATCGGTCTCAGCTTCAAGTCTGCGCAGCGCGGCGCGAAAATAGATGGCGAGCAGGACGATGGCCCCCGTTTCGCATCCCACCGCCGCTACGAGAGGCCCCCAGATACTCAGCGACCAAATCAGAAACGGAATGAAGGTTAACCCGGCCGCGGCCGAGAGGACGTTGACGGTGCAGACCTCTCGTTCATGATGCAAGGCAATCAAGCCCAGCACCAGTGGTCGCTTGAGGGAACTGAGGCCGATGGCCACTGCAGCCCACCGCAACAGGGCCAGTCCGGTTCGCACGTCCTCCGACCATCGGTCCAGTCGCTCGATGTAGTGGACTCCGATCCAGACGCCGGCAATACCGACGATCATGGCCGTCCCGGTCACCCAACTGGCGCGCCGCACATGTTGCTGCACCACGCGTCCTCCCTTGAGGGAGGCGTCCTCCGCATAAGACTTGAGCAGCAATTTGGAGATCGACGCCCAGGCCAACTCGACCACCGCGGTCGTGCGTTGCACGAACCCGTAGAGGCCGACGGCCGTTTCCCCGAGCAACAAACCCAAGAGCACCAGAGGAGCCCGGACATCCACCACGATCGCGAGCTGATTGAGGCCCAACCACCGGGACGCCCGCCAGGTGCGGAGGTACCCCTGTTCCGATTCTGGCCCGTCCACCAGCATCCGGGAGGTCTTCCAGACGTACCCTGACAAAATCAGCAGGCCGGCGAGCAGACCTGCCGACAGCAGGGGTTGAATCATGACCTCTCCGGACGGGCGGCCCATGAATAGAGCCGCTGCAGCCGGCATGGCATACATCATGAGCCCGAGCACCACCCGCACCAGGGCGACCAGATGATGACGTCGGAACAGGAACCCGACGGACTCGCAGGTCTCCACCAGCGCATGGAGGTTGGCCATGATCAGACCGGTTACGACCATGGCTGGAAATGGTCTGCTCCAGAAGCCGCCCTCCATCAACAGGACGAATCCGGCGACGAGGATCAGCGACAACACCAGTTTCACCGCGAGAACCCGCGTAAAGGCCTGCCGCGTAAGCCCCCCCGCGACGGAGTCCAGCCGGAGCCAATGTTGATTGATGCCGAAATCAATGGCCACGGCAGCCAGGGCCCCGATCGCAGAGCCGAACAGATACGAGCCCAGGAGAGAAAGCGACAGGATTCCCAGATAGGCCACCAAGCCATACCGGCACCCCTGCAGCACGGCATCCGAGGCCACTAACGGGAGAGCCGTCTTACCCAGCTTGGCCAGAAATCCTGCTGTTGAATACCAATCGGCGACGGCCCTCACGACAACACCTCCGAACCCCACACATCCCGATAGACGTGATCCAGATCCCGAAGCATTCGCGTCAGCAGAAACCGCTCGTGCAGCACTGCACGGCCGCGACGCGCCAAGGCCTGCCGCTTCATCGGGTCCGTCGCCAACGCCACCTGGGCTTCCGCGGCCGCCGCCGCATCATTCGGGGGGAACAAGACACCCCACCCGTCAAGGACATCGCCATTACCGACCACGTCGCTCGCAACGATCGGCACATCGCGAGCCATCACCTCGAGAAGGACCAGGGGGAGTCCCTCCCAACGCGAGGTGGAGATATACAGATCACAGACACCAGCCACCTGATCGGCGTCGGGTCGGCCGCCCAAGAACGTTACCTTTTCGCCGAGTCCCAGCCGTCGCATCGTCTCACGATGCCGTTCGACCGCTCCCGGTTCCCCTTCCCCGATGACGAGCCAGACAGCGTCCGGCACACGAGCCGCAACCTCAGGAATCGAGGCAAGGAAAATGTCCAGCCCCTTCTGATGATGAAAGCGACCGATCCATCCGATCACGAATTGGGATGGTGCGACGCCGACCTCCCGGCGCACCGCCTCACGCCGGGCAGGTTGTTCCAATTCGTGGCCCGGATCAGAAATCATACCGGAGAGCACCACCCGCGAGCTTCGCATGGGAAGCCGCAACGACTCGGCAAGATCCCGCTCGCCGGAGGACACATAGAGGACCGCATCGAAGACGATTCGAAACAGGTATTCTCCGCACCAGGCCGGTACGAATCGCCATCCTCGCATATAGGCATAGTGCGGGCCGTGGGGGGTGTAGACCACCGGAACCCTGACGCACATCTTGATCCAGAACGCGAAAAACGCGGCGCCGCGCCCATGAGCATGAACAGGGGCCGGATCGCGCAGCATGAGCCCCACGATAGTCCATATCGTCCGAGCGTTCGGGCGACGCATCGGCAATACGGTCACCCGCACGCCCATTTCTCTCCAGATATCCACATAGGGTTTTTCGTCCGAACACACCACGCGCACCTCTGTTGCATGGTGTACCTGGTGACGCGCCACTGCCGTGATATAGGCCGGTCCCCCGCCGAGCCCCGCCGTGGCTGACAGATGCACGATCCGCCCGGCCATCGCAGATCGCAGGATGGCCCCGCGCAGGCCCAACACCAATCCGAACAGCGTCGTCCAATGCAACAGCAGATTGTCGGTCACCAGATCTTCGCCCAGGCCGCTGACCAGCAGCAGCGGGGGCCAGAGTGTCAGGATCACCCATCCCGCTCCGTACAACTCCGCGCCTGGCCCTGCCGACGTCGTGATCCACACGCTTGTCCAGGCCGTCCACAGCAACCATAGACAGAGGAGAACCAGACTCACAAACGGCGCGATTCCCCCCTTGATGGCCACATCGAGGTACAGATTGTGCGCCGTTCGCAATTCGATATTCGTGCCGACGTACGGCAAGCCGACGACCTGTTCAACGAATCGTCGACGATCGTATCCGATACCGGTGATGAGCGTCAGCGGGTGCTCGGTCATATAGCGAAAGGTTTGCCCCCACAACCACACCCGGCTCTGCGCATTTCGCACGGCGACGTTCGCTTGCGTGCCGGGGTCGAAATCCGGGGTCTGCCGGCCCAACAGCGTCGCCTGAAGCTCAAGCGGTTGATCGACGGTTTGATGCATGCGCTCAAGCGTCGGGAAGATCGGGCCGAACCAGCGGGGAAGGAAGAATAGGCACGCCGATACGGTGAGCACCAACGCCGCGGCGGCGATACGTCGCTGTGGCGGCTGCGCGTGACCGGGATTGGCGATCAGCAACGTTAAGAACATCAGCAGCATACCGGCCAGCAGAACAAGGCTGGATCGAGACCCGGTCAATAGCACCCCGAGCACCAAGAACGGACCAAGAATGATGCCCTGCGCCACCGCATACGAGGCCGGAAGGATGCCGTTCCATCCCCGCAACCAGGCGAGGCTGCTACTGAATGCCAGCACCAGGACCAAATACATGCCGTAGGCGCCATGGCTCACCGTATCGGACCGGACGGTAAGCCCCTCGGCAGAAAGAACTTCTCCCATCATTCCCATCGCCAGAAACATCGCCTTGCCGTCGAAGTAGGCATTGAAGTACTCCCCCCCGGCAGCCTGGAGAAAACGCGCGGCCGTATAGAGGAGCGTGAGAAACGCCACGGCAGGAATCAGCCACGCCGCCAATTGCAACACACGGCGCCCCGTCCTCATCACGAGCAAGGCCGCAAGGGGAAGCGGCGCCAGGTACAAGGCCCACTTGAACAGGAGCAACCATCCTGCGGACGAGAACGATCCGAGCCGCAACCCGTTGATCGCCAGACTGAGCGCCAACCCGCCGATCACCAGAAACGACAGGATCATCGGGATATTCCAGGCCTGCCGCTCGATCAGCCACATCTTCTCAGACCTCGTCACCTGCGTGCGCCCGATCATCCAGGCGATCCACCCCCATGCGGCAGCCAGCAACGGCGCGCAGGGATGGATGGCCACCCCCTGACTCACTTGAATTTTGAACATCACCGGCGAGAAGAGGAACAGCGCGAGCAGACCCAATCCGACCCGATCAGGACCCGACAGATGTGTTTCAGTGGAAGTCATCGATAACCGGCACGACCTGCGGAATGAAACATCGGCACTTGCTGCTTCCTGATGGCGGCTGGCTGCCGTCGTTCATCAACGGCCGACGTGTGAGACCCGCCCAGCAGGATTCACGGCCGGGCCGGAGGCAAACGTCGACGATCATGTGCGTCCAACGCCTATCCGAGATGGGAAAGAATGGCCTTCACCCGCTCACTCCAATCGTGCCCCGCGGCATAGCTCTGCAACGTGGATGTCTCCGCCGGATTCGCAATGGCCTGTTCGATCGCGGCGATGAACTCTCCGGTTCCACGGCATAAATGGGCGGGGCTCCGGAGATAGGTCAACTCCTCCCACTCCACGGCGACCACCGGCAGCCCGCAGGCAAAATACTCATACAACTTCAGCGGGTGAATGCTTCTCACCAACTCCGAATGATTGGCCACATCGAATGGAATCAGCCCGACATCCGCATGCTGCAGATAACGGGGCAACTCGCGGTATTCACGTTTGCCGAGCAGATGCAGATTCGGCCGCGCGCGCAGCCGTTGCTTGGCCAGCGCATCAGGTCCGATCAAGACGAATGAGATCTCCGGCAACCGGGCCGCCGCCTCATCCAGCAACCGGTAATCGAACCAGACATCCATCGCCCCGACATACAACGCGATCGGACCCGGAATCGCATCATATTCCGGCGGGCGTGCGCAAGACTGTTGGCCGAAGTGCGCATAGTTCACCGCATTCGGCAGATAGGCCATGGACTTCGGCATCAGTTGCTTCACATAGTCCTCTAAACTCCGGGCGGCATACACCACCAGATCCACCGACCCGGCCAGCTCCTTCTCCAGCTCCAACGCAACAGGTGTGGTTTTCTGAAATCCAGCCAGGCAATCGGTGACGCGGTAGACCGACTTGCGCCTGACGATGTCCTTGATCCAGCCGACATGCGCCACGCTATCGCAATACAGGAGATCGACTTCGTCAAATCCTCTTACCCAGAGCCTGTCCATCAGCGAGGGCAGACTCAACGAGGCCCATCGCTCCCCGGTCCATCGGCTCCGCAGCAGAGGTTTATTGTGGGGGGTGAGCAGGGCGCCGGGAACATAGGCCCAGAGATGACCATCGCAATCCGTGACCCCGTTACCGCGGTAGAGTTCGTACCGTTCCCGCAGATCCTTGAGCTGCCCGCCGAAGAGATGCCATGGCGAAATCGGATCGGACACGAACGCCACCTCCCAGCCGGCACGCACGAAGCCGCGGGCCAGATGGTGGCTCCCAACCTGGAAGGGAGAGCGCCAATAGTTGGCGCTGGCCATGAGCAACCGTTTAGGCCTCATACCAGTTCCCGCGCGAATCCCTTCGTCTCACTCGCGCCATTCTATTTCCGAGCACGAACGGCAATAAAGAAACCCCATCGATCCCTGAACCATCGTCGCATCCAACCCGGAAACCAATTGTAGTCGTAGGGAGTCAGAATCTGGGTGGTCTCGCAAGACGAAAACTCGGACCACAATGCGTTCAGTTCCGGAACGGTATAAGCCTTGGTTCCCGGGCTTTCCATGTGATGCGCGACCAGATCGGCCCAGGATCGCCAAGGCCGTCCCTTGAGTAAGGCATGCTTCACCCACAGTTTGAATACTACGAGGGAATGCCGGGCATACAGCATGCCGATGAACATGCCCTCCGGCTTGAGGACCCGCCTGATTTCCCGGACGATCTGTTCAGGACGGGCCGAGTGGTGTATCACACCCCAGGAATACACGACATCGAATGACGCATCTGGAAACGGCAATGTTTCGGCATCGATCCGCTGCAGGGTCGAACTGAATCCATGCAGCGTCAGATGAGCGCGCGTCGTGTCGATCGCGCGTTGCGTAAGATCCACACCGAAACAGACCGCCCCGGCGCGGGCCCATTGAAGGTGGTCCGTCCCGGCCCCCACCCCGACCTCCAGCACGGTTTTTCCGCGATGCGTGGGGAACTCCGCGATCGTATGGATGAATGGCTCCATGGCATACCGATGCTGCTCCACCGACGCGAACCATTCGCGGCTCAATTCCGGCAGAGCGCCCACCACAGACTTATACGTCCCGCAGGCTTCCTGATCCCAATACTGTCGAACATCCTCGTTCTGCGACGACACAGTCTGTGAATCGGCCCCATACTCTGTCATCACCGGCACCTGCCGCCCTTTTCGCATCCCGTCTCTCTCTTCTCCACACCAGGCCTCATCCGTGCAAACCATTGCCTACGTCGGGAACAGGCCCCGCGACGGGGCTCCCGGCTACGACACTCGAGCCGCCGCCGTGAGGGTTTCCCAGAAGGCCTGCCGCACCCGGCCGGCATCATGCCGGAGCAAAGCCACCTGTTGCGCCTTCCTCCCGAGCCGTTCCCGTAACGTCTGATCGTCCATGAGAAGCGTCAACGCCTCCGCCACCGCCTGTTCACCCTGCGAAGACACTACATACCCCCAGCCTTCACGCGCGGCATAACGGACGGTTGCGACATCGGACGGAGCATACACTAACACCGGTGTCGCGGATATCATGTACGCCGGCGCCTTGGTCGGAAGCGAGAGTCGAATATACCTGGCGCTACGCACATCGAAATTGTACGGCAACAGCAAGAGATCCGACTCGGCCAGCAATCGCGGCACGAGCACCGGATCAGGCGGTCCTTCGATCACCACCGCATCCGCAGGCATCCCGAGACGGCGAAGATAGTCGGCGTCAGGTCCGGGCGCATGGATCCATAATTGTATCGGCCGTCCCGCGCGCCGCAAGCCTGTCACCGCCAAGGCGATATCCTTCAAGCTTTCCTGCTGACCATCAGCCAAAATCGAACCCACATACCGGACAACGAACGGCACTCCGGCCTGCCACTGATGCCGCGCATGGGGCAACCATCCGGCTGGATCGAGCGCATTCTGAAAGGCGGTGAACTCATACCCGTATCGATCGCGATATTCCGTGCACATGTCGTCGCAGATCGCCAGCCGTCCCCGCGCCTCCTTCAAGGCACAGGCAAGTTCGGAGCGGATGAGGGGGCCCATGATCGGACTGAGCAATCCGCGGCGGTGCAACACCGCAGGCCAATCGTCCATCATGTGCACCACCATCGGAATGTTGAAGCGGGCCGCCAGCGATCGAATCAAGGTGATTTGCTCCAATGAACCCAGAAACCCGTACAGTAGGGTCGGGTGAAATTTCTCCACCCAGTCGAGGAGTGCCGGAGTGAGCCTCGCCTGTTTTGGAGCGCCGTCTCCCAGAAGGCGTTTCACGGCGCTCAGCCACCCTTGCCCGGCTGGTCCTGGCGCGGAACCCCCTGTCGAAATCGCCTGCTGTTTTTTCCGGCCGTACCAGCCTTGTAACAGTGAAAACGGCCAGTTCCAGCGAATCTCCTCCTCGGTCAGGCGATAGAAGGTCCGGCAGACGCTGTGATCTTCCGGCACCGCATCTTCATGCACGTTTGCCAACCGGTCATGCGGCCAACCGCGAAAGAGATTCGTTAAGGTAATCCCGCCGCCGCTGACCAGATTGAAATTGTTCGCGGTCACGACCAATACCCTCGGCAATTCGACACTCATGCAGGGCTCTTGCCTTGAGGCTCAACCAGAAACATCCAATCGGCGGCCCATCTGAAGGGGAGGAGATCCGCCAGTCGATTGTTCATGCGACAGAGCGCCTGCTCGAAGGGGAGCACGCGAAACAGCACATCCACATAGGGTCCACAAAACGATGTGCGCGCCCGGCGTTCGACGATGCGGAATCCGCTCTGCGCAAGAATGGCTTCGAGCCCGGCGATTCGGAAGAACTGCACATGCGTGGAGTCCATGTTCAAATACCCGGCAGAACAGACCGGCACGTGCCCCGCATCCGCCCCTCTCCCGGCGGGGGACAGGGCCTGTTTCCCCAGCAAGAGACGGGCGACCTGTCGAAAGAACTCATGCAATCCTACCCGACTGAGCGCCTTCTGAAGACTCGTCAGCCATTCGAACGCCCCGTATCCGTTCGGGGTCGTGAGGATCAGCGCGCCCCGGTCATGCAACAACCGGCCGAGCGCTTCAAGAAACGGCTGCGGCTCGCGCAGATGTTCGAGCACCTCGGAACAGACGATCAGGTCGAACCGCACATCCTCCTTGAGTAGATCGTCGATCTCCGCCCTGCGGAATCGAAGGGTCGGCAGGCGATACTTTCCCGAGGCCTCTTGGATAGAGGCGGCATGAACATCCACCCCCAACACGCGATGACCCAGACAGGCCAATGGATAGGTCACATGATCGCCTGTGCCGCAGCCGAAGTCGAGGATGGACAGCGATGGTTTTCCCAGCCGTTGCGCCACCCGGTCCGTCCAGGCCTCGATGGTCTGCAACCGCTTCACGATGCCGTAAGAAGTTTCGGAGAAATTCTCGGCCCGGCTATCGGCCATGGATCACCGTCTCATACAACTCCTCGAACCGTCGGGTTTGTAACGCCATATCGTACTCGGTTTCCGCAACCTCACGACACCGTGTGCGCAGTCGTCGCCGCAGATCAGGATCGTCCAGGAGACGCTTGATGCCCTCCGACAGGTCGCCGGTATCCTTGTCGCGCGCCAAGTAACCGGTCTCCATCGGCCGCACCGCCTCTCCCACACCGCCCACGTCGAACGCCACCACCGGAGTCCCACAGGCCAGACTTTCCAGCACGCCGTTCGGCAGGTTATCCGCCAGGGCCGGGTGCACGAACAGATCCGCAGCCGAATAGAGGACGGCTAACAGATAATCGTCTTTCACCGTCTCCATGGCTGTCACAGGGACACTGACTGCGGTCTCCCACTCACTAGCGCGGTTGCCCACCACCAACAGGCGAAAGGGCTTCCGAGTCTTCCCCTTGATGGCGTTCACGGCTTCCGCGACGAATGTGCCGCCCTTGCGATAGGCTTGAGTCTCCACGGAACTGAACAGCACCAGATCTTCACCTTGTGGGAGCCCCAACACTTCCCGGGCTGCCGCTTGCTCGATCGGTCGAAACACCCTCAAGTCCAGACCGTTCGGAATCACCTGCACAGGCCAATGCCCGACCAGCGGACTTTGTTCGGTAAGTCCGGCGATCCACCGCGACGGCGCCACCAGTGTGACGTTCGCTCCGGCATAAATGCGCTGCTTCGTTCTCCACAGCAGCGCCGTCCGGTCCGCCTTCAAGGCAGGCTCGTCGTGCAACAGCGGGCAGGCCCCGCATCCTGTTTTCCACCGGTCGCAGTTATAGGAATAACAGCAATGGCCGGTCAAGGGCCACATGTCCGACAAACGCCAGACGAACGGCTTGCGCCGACTGGCCACGCCCAAGACCGAATGGCTGAAATAGCCGCCATGCGTATTGTAGAGCTGCACGACATCGGCAGCCTGGAACCAGGGATGCCGCAGCAATCGCCAGGACGAGGGCAAAAACAGATACTGCAGACTCAAGGCATCGGTCGCCCGGCGCGCCAGCCAATCCGCTGCCCGCCATGGCATGTTGCCCCAAATTGGTCCCGCCTCCGGCACGCCGTGCACCAGTCCCGAAACAAGCATACGCGAGGTATGGCCTCGTCGCAGGAGGCTCGAATGGATTCGATAGGCGGCCCGGCCGGACCCGCCGAGATTGTATTCCGTGCTGAGGTGCAGAATATTCATGTCGGTCCGTTACACCGGGAAGGGCCGCGTTCTCCCGTTCCCGAGCACGCCATTGCCGCCCAGCCGTACCCGGATATCCATTAATCCAGCACTTGTGAACCATTCGGTGACCGTCTCGGGAGTCTGCGGGTAATCATAGGCGGGGGCCAAGGCGTCAAACGTGTCGAGGATTCCCCATTCGGTTTTTTGTTGCTGAGACAAGGGCAGATAATGATAGTTCCAGCAAGGAATCAGCATGCCCAGCACCCGGCCTACAAGAGGAAGGCGTTTGATGAACGTATCGACGGGAAGCCATTTGGGGATGTACCACTGGAGAAATCGAAACAGCAGGTGACGCGGCATTCTCGTGGTGAGCGGCCGATAAAGATATTTACTCTTGTAGGGCTCCAACGCCCACCCCTTCAGATACACATCCACGGCCAGGTCGCCACCCGGTTTGAGAAAAGGGATGAGACTCATGAAGGACGCGTGCGGATCAGGCGTGTGCTGCAGCACTCCATAACAGAAGACCTTGTCGAACGAATGATGCCGAAAGGGAATCCGACAGAGATCGGCCTGAACGACGCACAGGTTTTCACGAGGGCCGTTATTGGCAAAACAGGCATCTACGGCGGAGCTGAGGTCGACGGAATATACCTGAGCACCGGCATCCAACATGACTTGAGTGAAGCGTCCCGCACCACAACCGGCCTCCAGAATCTTGGCGCCTTTGAGTTCGGCAGGTGACCATCCGGTCCCGCTGTAGAATCGCTCCTTCGACAAATCCGTCCCATTGAACTTATCGATTTGTGTCCGGCGAAAATGATTCCACTGCTCCCCGAAATTTTGTGAGTAGCCGCTGTCCGGCACAAACCGCGGCACAGACCCACGGATCGGTACCGTCGGGCAGGTGGCCACGCAAGTCAACGCTCCCTCTTTGATATCCCCCTGTTCCTCAAATGCACCTTCCTGCAAATTCAGTCGGTGTTGTCCACCGGCGCAGACTAACTCAGAGATATGCTCCCGACGCATCGTACTTCTCCACGCTCCCTTCTACCGCACACCCATTCAGATCGATACCGGAGATTTAATAGTCACGAGAGGGTCTCACCAGCATGGCTTAACACAACTCCTGCCAGGAAAAATTCGGGCAATCCGTAAGGGCGAGTTCGAGATACAGACTATGCCAGACCTGAAACATCAGAGCGGTCCAGACTTGAGGATGATAATCTGCCTGCCCTTCCAGATGAGGCTGGACAAACCGTGCATAGAACTCAGGTCGGAAGAGTCCTTGATCAGCCAGCCGTTTCGGCGCCAATAACCGTTCAGCCAAAGGACGCAGCGGGCCGCGGAGCCATTGTGCCGTCGGAATCACGAACCCCCGTTTGGGCGCGTGAAGCAGCTCGCTCGGCAGCAAGTCTTTCATCGCCTGTCGCAGCAAATATTTCGGATCCCCCGGCTTGGTGCGAATGTGTGACGGAATCCGCATCACCGCCTCAACGAACGTATGGTCCAAAAACGGCACCCGCGCTTCGAGCGAATGTGCCATCGAAAATCGATCGGTCATGAAGAGAAACTCTTCCGACAATTGAGTGCGCATCGCCAACTGCATCAACGCGTTCCTCGGCTCCGCGCTGTCTGATTGACGATAGTAGTCCCGCAACATCTCAGCCGTGTCTTGGTCCGGCTTTCCCTCGGCCAAGTCCGCCAACACGTCGGTCCGCTTCATGGCGTCGGAGAAGTAATAAAACGCATGCACATAGTCCCACTTAAACGGATCGCGTCCGACCATGGGCCAGTTACGCCACCGCTCTCTCGAGCGCACCCCTCCGACTCTGCGTGGAAGACGATCGATCAACGACGAGACGAGCGGCCAGCAACGTTCCATCCAAGCCGGGACCGTGGACGCGCCGGCCGGTCGGCCGACGGTCCGACGCTCCAATGCGATGTAGCGCCCGTAGTCTCCGAATAATTCGTCGCCACCGGTTCCCGTCATGCCGACTTTGACATCCCGCTGCATGAACTGAAAGACATACCAGGACGGTAACCCTCCACCGTACGGCTCATCCAAGTACCACACCATTTTGAGCAAATCACGGAGCAGATCATCGGGCTGCAGGACCAGCTCATGATGGTCGGTCCCCCAGCGCTCGGCCACCGTTCTCGCCAGCGGTAATTCATCGAGTGCGGCGGCGCCTTCTCCGACGAAGCCAAGCGAGTAGGTTTTAAGCTGTCGATGACCGCTCTCCGCGAGCAACCCGACGATGCTGGAAGAGTCCAACCCACCGGACAACGAACAGCCGATCGGCACATCGCTGAGGCTCCAGCGCTGCACGGCGGCTCGCAACTCCGCTCGCACAAGCTCGCTCCATTCCGCAGCCGAACGACCTTCCTGCGGAGCAAAGGAGGGACGCCAGTAACATTGGGTCTCCAACCGGCCGGTTTCCAACTCATACCGAAACCAATGCCCCGGCGCAAGGCGAGAAACCCCCTTCACCATGGAAGACGTCCCGGGCACGAACCGCAGCGTCAGATAGTGAGAAAAGCTGTTCTCATCGAGTGCGCGTGTCAACCCGGACATCCGGAGCAGACTCTTCAGCTCCGAAGCAAATCCAAAAGCCGCCGGCGTCCTGGCATAGTACAACGGCTTGATACCCAGCCGATCACGCGCCCCGAACAGGAGGTTTCGCTTCCGGTCATGCAGCACGAAAGCGAACATACCGTTCAGATCTGCCAGCATATTCTCCTGCTTCTCATCGTACAGGTTGAGCAGGGTTTCGGTATCGGAATTCGCCGTCACGAACCGGTGCTGACGTTGCTCCAATTGTCGTCGCAACTCCGGCGAATTGAAGATCTCGCCGTTGTAAACGATCCAGACGGACTGATCCCGGTTCGCCATCGGCTGATGTCCATGCTCAAGATCGAGAATACTGAGTCGCCGCATACCCAGACACAGGTGAGACGGGGGATCGTCATAGTACCCTCCGTCATCCGGCCCGCGATGAACGAGCGCGTCGGTCATGGACCGCACCCGTTCAGAGGCGCCTGTCCCCACCATCCCGGCTATGCCACACATAACGACGTCCTCACGGAATGATTGTGGGGGCCATTGAGTTGTTGGCCTTAAAGAGACGGCGCGAGAAAATCTTCCTGCCCACTGTTGATCCAATCCGCCAGGGTCCGAAGATCCGTCGCGGCCCGCAGGTCCCCGCCCGCCGGCAGGCAGACCCTGGTTCGCAGGCTTGCCTTGGCATCACGCTGATATTCCAACGTCACCGTGTGCAGACTGAAGGGCCGCAAGACGAACACACCATGAGCAAACCGTTCAGCTAACACCCGTTGCGCAGCCGACTGAGAGGGAATCTCCTGAATGTGCGCGAGACGATTCAAATATTCCGCTCTCGAGTCGGAGTCGATGGTAAAGCCAAGCCGATCGTATCGCCCCGTGCCGGCCGTCAAGACAGGAATGCCGAAACAGGCGGCCTCGATCCCGACGGTGCCTCGCACGGTCACACAGTAGTCGATCACCGAATACAGCGACAACGTGCTCATATGGCTATCCGGTTGAACGACCCGGACATGCGCCGGCAAGGTCTCGCCAAGCGATCGAATCGCCGTTAGTTCCGACGGCTCAGACCCGACTCCGTCCCGCACGTTCTTGACGATATTGGCAGGATGGATCTTGACGATCCAATTGAGGTGAGGATTGGCACAGGCAACCTTCATCGTCTCGACAAACCATTCCTCATAGCTCCCGAAAAGATCCGTTCCATAGAAGAACGTCCCGTCCCAGAAGATGTGCGAGAAGATGACGGCGGTCTTTTTCCGATCGTCAAGATCCAACGCTCGCCGAATCTCGGCGGCCTCTTGCAGCGTCGTATGAAACTGGGTGCCGACTTCGCCGTACCATTCGCCGCTCAGATAACTGCCGACCAATTCGCGACGGAGACGCTCCCGCTCTGCGTGAGTCCAGGGCTGGGCTTGTAGGTCGTGCCATGTCCGCACCGAAAGAGAGGCCGGATGCACGTCCCGGTTCGCCCGACTGTAACGCTTGAGCATGAGCTGGTTGTTTTTGTGGGCGGCATTCCACGTAATGGTCTCCAGGCCGGCCGCCAAGCATACATCGAACAGTTCTCCTCTCGGGCTATACCCGAGATCGACCGACAGCACCAGCTGCGGACGCACCGTCTTCACAATGTTTTGTGCCGCTTTTGCGTACGATAGGGATCGTTGAAGAAACGGCAGGAGCGCATCGCGAACCGCCTGGTTCGTGAGATCGAGGCGGCCGACGCGCAGATGGCGCAACGCGGTGGACGCCGCATATTTCCCCACGCGGATGCCGCCGTAATCCAATGCAAGGAGTTGCTCGAAGGACGCAACATCGGCCATAATCCGAACTGCTTCTGCATCCGGCGACAACCGCACGAACTCATCCCAGCACAACAGATCCTGGATGCCCGCTTCCCGATAAAAGGCGTCGACCCATCGGTCATAATCCGTCAAGACCACTGGATGATAGCCTGCCGCTTGAAACGCCTTCACCAACGCGATCTCAACGAGCAGCCCGAGGGATCCTGAGCTCACGATCAACACTTGTCGCGCAAGCCCGTGCTGCTCCGGAAGCAGATGGCGGAACGCGGCACCGTATTCACTGGAAAATTCCCGGAACTCCTGTTCTCGTACCGATTCCTGGTTGCGAAAGTCACGATCGACCGTCCGGCGGAACTGATAGTGAAGGCTGCGGACCGCGGAGAGCACATGCGCGCGAGAAAGGGCGCGCTTGAGAGACGTTTTCCAGTTGAGATGGGTCATGAAGGCGCGCGGACGAGGTGCGGTCTCCTGTTAGGTCATTTCATCGATCAGGTACGGCAACTCGGTGCTTTCCCATTTTTCAAAAATGCTGTTCA
>DAONAB010000034.1:0-15819 GCA_035400805.1 Nitrospira sp.
CCTCATCGAGCAAAAGCTATTCGATGCCCGGCTGATCCCTCGCCAATGGTCACGCATTTGCCTGCGTTCTAGCGCGGAAGCTCACCGCATACAGTCGTCTGCAGACCTCGCCCTATTAGTGAACAGTATGTTGGAGCATTTACATTGCTCTCACGCGCGGCTATTTACCAAGAATGACATCGAATACTTCCAACTACTCGAGAGTTTCGGCAGCGCGATGTCTCCAAAAGGCACCAACTCCTTCCTAAAGGCTGCTGGAAGGGGCTTTAGGGGCCTCGGCGGGGTTACAGAACTCCATGGGAAGCGCCATTTCATTAGATGGGTACTCGATGGGAGCCCAGCTGAACGTGCTGGTCTTTTAATTGGAGACGAGATCGTGGGCGTGGAAGGCGTTGAGGAAGGCGGAATGAGATGCCTGGCATCCACAAGAATGGCACCCGTAACCCTTCAAATCAGGCGCTCTCCACGAAAGTCATTGTTGGTGATATCCCTCACCCCTATGCAGAAGTTAGCCACCGATTGGCTATATTCTGCCTCTTTGGCCAGCGTCAAAATTATTCATCGCGCCGGAGTACGCATAGGATACCTTCACCTTTGGTCGACCTCTGGAGATGCCTACGAGAAGCTACTTCGCGAACAGATTACCTCTGGATTGCTTCGTGATGCCGACACACTGCTCCTTGACCTTAGAGGATTAGTCGGCGGGGCCTGTCCCTCGTTCCTGAGTATATTTTGCCCAAACATCCCTACCTTAGAATACATCTATCGCAACGGTTCACGAGAGCTCTTAGATGGCCAATGGCGGAAGCCTGTGGCCTTCCTCGTCAATGAGTACACCCGGAGCGGAAATGAAGTACTTGCTCAGGGAATAAGGAAGTATCGGTTAGGTGAGCTCGTCGGAGCACCAACTGCCGGGGCGGTGTTGGCAGGCAGACCCTACCTGCTTGCTGATCGGAGCCTCCTTTATTTGCCAATCGCCGATGTCCTTGTGGATGGAAAGCGTGCGGAGGGCGTCCGGATTCAGCCAACGATCAAAGCGGAATGCCTGCTGCCGTATGCACAGGGGCACGATGAACAATTAGAGCAAGGTGTGAAGGTCCTAGTTTCGAAGAACATAACCACCTCTCAGATCGTCACATCCTAGAATTCAAAGCGGCTGCTTTGACACAGATAACCTCGCTTTGTCCTTAGCTTGTTGTATGTAGGTGCCCACCGCCCATCAGAGTCGCCCCGTTATAAATGCCATGCAAATGGATCCACTCCGAAGTTGAGGTTGTCGCTAACAAGCTCGCTCGTACCGCGTCGCGCGTCCCTCCCTCTAGCCACTCAATTGTGTGAAAACCGCTCTACAACCTCGGCACATCAATTACGCAAGTGTGCGTTTGAGCAAAATGGCAAAGAGAAGCAAGGCTTTTTCTGCACGCTCCCGCCACACTGTGCGTATCTAAAACGATACGACCGACACATCTTAGTATCCAAATAGATACCGATACGCACTTTAGCGTAGATGACGGACAGTCAGTAGTACGCGTTAATAATTCGGTGGATACGTATATCCTTTAATTACCGTGCGCATAACCTTCATAATGGTGCGGAATTTGCCTCTTTGCCTTCCAAGCCAAGCTGCAGAACTGTGCGCCTCCCCAAAGGAGCCTGTCTTCCGTGCCATTTGAACTCTCCTTGGTAGATCTTGTTTCTCCCTACGTTCTCCAAGGTGACACCTTCGGAAAGTGGCATGCCGTACTCTCAGTCTTTCGGGTTTCCCAACACGAGATCGCCCACGATGAGAACGGCATCACCATCCGAGGTACGGTCGCTTTCGAAGGTAACCTGTCGATCGACCCAAGCAGCATGGCGTTGACCTGGGCCAACGCGGAGAATCATCCGGAGAAAGACGCCTCTCGCCGCGATCCCTGGATTGATGTGCGCGATGCCAAACTCGACTTTCAGCTGGTCGTCCCACGCGTCGCCTCACAGAAGGTGTCGACTGCGGTTGCTGCCATCGGCGGCAATGGGGCTTTCACAAATTCGGCACAGGTGCTCACGGCCTATGACACCAACCCCAACGACGCGCCGCCGTCTGACTATCCCACCACCGGATTCATTCTCGACCTGCTTCTCACCAGCGTAGTGCTACGCCCTCCGTTTTTGCGCGGTGCCAGACGCGAAGCAAACGGGCAACTGGTACTTGATCCCCAGAATGAACAGGTCAAATTCACGCTTCCGCGTCTGAAATTCCAACTGGCGCAGGGTCAGGCAAACACAGATCCGCTTACCGCCACCCTGCTCTCCGCTGGTGCGAGCGGCCTCGACGATCCCGGCGACATCGCCGTTGCCGAGTTGATCAAGATGGACCCGCCCTACGCCTTCATCGGCCCATCACAGGTGGTGGGCTTCGGATTCCGCTCCGGCACACTCGATCTGTCCGATCAATCCACGCCGCCTGACGTGCTCGCGCAGTTCGGGTTTGACGAATCCTGGACGGGGCTCTACCTGCCTGAAATTCGCCTGTTCGTTGCACCGAATGGCGCGCGCGACTTTGCCGTGGAGGCGGGTGTCGAGAACCTGCTGATCGGCATCGGCACCTCCTCCGGCGTCACTGGCGACTTTTCGTTGCAAGTGCTCGACCAGGGAGCAGGCCCGCTCAAACTCAGCGCGCGATTCTATGACGGCGACCAGCGCGGTTACGGCCTCGTCAGGACTTCCAACACCTCGGGGACCGTACAGCTACCGACGCAGTCGCGCATAGTGGTGGACGTGGAGGGTGGACGTGCGCCGGTCACCGTCACCATCGCGGTGGATGGAGGTTCCGCGCAAAACGTCCGCGAAATCGATATCGACCTTTCCACCACCCCCACCCGAACGATTGTAATCAACGCCAGCGACACAAGTTCGCCGGTACGATCGGCCACTTTCACCATCCAAGCCGGCCTCAAGCGTCCACAGGGTGAGGTGCCCGGAACCTCATCGCTCGGACCGACGCCGACGGCGCGGATCACAACGCAGTCCACAGTCCAGGGTACGGCCACCGTGCAGCAACCACGCCTCCAGATCATATCGGAAACCGCCTCCACGGCAACGGTGGGATTGGACGTTTCCTCCGTGCGCGCCCCGCTGACACAATGGACTGTGGATGGATCGGCGCGTGGTATGAGTGAAACCCTGGTCATTGACTTGTCGGCCGGCGGACCAGATGTGAACGTGGTTGCGACCCTGCCGGGGGAACCAGGTGTCACGGATTTCACGGGCTATTTCCGATTCGATCACCCGCCCTATAGCGAGAACAATCGCGTGCAGACCGACGAGGATACGCGCGCCTTCGCGCTCGATCCGAACAACAGCCGTACCACAGAGGCCAACGACGAAGGGACTACCTCCAACTGGCTCGGCGGCAGCGACATCCGGACGGCACTACTGCCGGTGCTCCAGAGCCTCGGCCCCAACACAGCCGTCTCGATCGAGGGATTCGCCAGCTACGAAGGCCCCCCACCTCCAACCGTGGACGAAACCAAGCGAGCCTATAACGCGGATCTGGCAAGACGCCGCGCACTCGGATTTCGTGCAGTCATCGAAGACCTCATCGGCAACCCAGCGAACAATCTGCAGGGCAAACACCTTACTGTCACCCATGCGGCCAACATGACGAACTGGACTAACCAGGGCTTCCCCGCAGTTGAGACCAGGCGCAGCTGGTGGAAGGCAGTGGCTAGGTGGTCGGCCGCGACCATCCGTGGGACCACAACCTCGGGAACCCTGCACCGCGATCCGCGTACCAGTTCGAACAAACCACCAAAGGTCCAGGACCCACCGAATCAACAGTCTGCACCGCCGCCGCGCTGGTTCAAGCAGATGGGCGCGAAGGTGCGCATTGTGCGCAATCAGTTCGTCGCCTGTGAGATCACAGCAAAGATCGATATTCAGACCGCAGCAGAGGATCGCCTCCAGGCGGGGATGCCGTCAGGACGGTCCGGAACCCTGGGTTCGGGACAGGCATTGGGAGCAAATCCCGCCGACGGAATCATCGATTTGAGGCTTGTGATCCAGATCGATGATGCCACCGATACGGTCACGGTGATCGGCTACTACGGCGCAGATCCAGCCGATGTCGACGGACTCTATCTGTGGGGCACCAGGCCAGGACAGGCTGCCACAACGAACCCCGGATTCGGCCTAAATTTCTTCGGCACTACTATCGTGTTCATGCCACTCATCTCGGCGGGGGTGGGCGCTGTGTCCAACGATGGAGCGCTCGCCGAATTAGGAATGACGGCGGCGATGCTTGCCATCCCCGCGACGATCGCAGGCCTAGCCGAAGCTGGTGGCAGCCCGGTGAAGGTGCTCTGCGAACGCGTCATCTGGTACGGCGGCGAAGTGCAGTTCCGCAAACGCCCATCCGGCGCCGAAGCGGTGATCTTGTTCGACATGGAGGCTGCGCTCAGCATGGATGTCTCCATCGGCGGCAAAACGTTGCTGAAAATCGATCGCAACGCGCCGCTGGCAGTCCGCTATAAGGCTGTCGGCATCCGAATCGGCGACGACCCTGACCAGCCGAAGTTCCAGTTCCGTCCGGTCTTTGACGCCTCGAGGGGCTACACGATCGATGTGTCGCGCCCAGGCGCAATCACCGTCGCCTCTCCGTTGGATCAGATCCTCACCATCCTCGGCGCGCGCATTGCGCGCAACAATCCGTTGATTTTCGAGATCGACCTTGGGTTCGCCGTCGACCTCGGTGTGGTGACTATCGAACGAGCACGCGTGCGCCTCCGGTTCGACCCGCTCGGACCTCCGGAACTGACCGCGTTCGCTGCAGGGATCGATATTCCCGGCGCACTCCGCGGCCGTGGCTATCTGGAGATGAACGAGAGCGAGATCAAGGGCCAGATCGACCTTACCATCGTTCCCGTGCAGGTCCGCATTGCGGCCGGCGTGGGTGTGGCTAACATCAACGAGAACGGCCGCAAGGCCACAGGTGTGATCGTTTCTCTGGAAGTTGAGTTCCCGGTGGCAATTCCGCTGGGAAACTCGGGCTTGGGCATCTATGGCTTCCTTGGCCTGTTCGCGATGCACTACTCGCGCAAGGAGCCGCCGCCGTCCGCAATGGCGCCCGCCCTTGCTTGGCTCAAGGACATCGCTCAAGGAAACCCAACCGACATCGCGGCTTGGAGTCCAAAGATCGACACCTGGGCATTCGGCGTCGGCGCCGTGCTTGGCACCATGGGGTCGAGTGTCATCTTCAATCTCAAAGGCGTCGTCCTGCTGGAACTGCCTGGGCCGCGGTTGCTCTTGATGATGCGCGCAAACCTGCTTGCGGTCCTGCCGAAACTCAAAGGCACGGCAGAAGGCACGTTCCTCGCGGTGATCGATCTCGACATGGGGCGGGGGACGCTGACCATCGGCCTCTCGGTTGAATTCGGCATCCAACCGCTGCTTGAGATTCACATCCCAGTTGAAGCGTTCTTCAATTTCCACGATTCGAAAGACTGGCACCTCTATCTCGGCCGCTTCATCGAACAGATTCATGCCAAGATCCTCGAAGTGTTCGACGGCTCAGGCTACCTGATGCTTTCGGGAAAGGGTTTCACGGCCGGAGACCTGGCGGACGGACTGCCGGTGCCAGTCAATGGATTCGCGATCTCCACCGGCCTGCATGTGTCGTTTGTCTGGGGCAGTAAGAGCGTCGGGCTCTATGCGGAAGTGGCCGCCGGCTTCGATGCCGTGCTCGGGTTCGATCCGTTCCGACTCACCGGCGTCCTGTACCTCCGCGGTACCTTACACGTCTTCATCATTGATCTCAGCGCCTGGGCTAAGCTCACAGTCGATATCGGCGAAAAGCCGGATGGGTCCAAGGTAGCAAGCATTTCTGGACAAATCTGCGGCAGAGTCAAATTCCTCTTTTTCTCCATCGAGGGGTGCGTTGATTTCGCACTTGGCCAGGCTTCGATACCGCCGGTGGCGCCACCCGAGTTGTTTCAGTCCTTGCGCCTGGTAAGTCGTTCCCCTGCCCTCGCGGTAGGTACCGGTGTCGATAAGGCCATCGACGGCGGCATCGCCGAGGGCATCAAGGGCGACGTCGCTCCGGCACCTCCTCCCAATCCGCCGCCAGCCGCGCCGCTCGGGCAGCCACAGCCCGATGTCGCGATGAATCAGCGGCGCGTTCCGATTGATGCCATCCCGCTGGCCATGCTAGCAATGCCGCCGGTAACCGGAAGCACCCAGTACCTCTTCCGCGGTACAGCCGTGAATCAGGCGCCTGGACCAGGCACACCCGGCGCTCCGCCAGACGGTTGGATTCAGAAAGGCGACGACGTGTTTCAATACACGTTGACCAGCGTGGAATTGATCGGCGATTTGCTGGACGGTTCGACGCCGGCGGTCTGGTGGCCGCAGAAAGCAGGCGACACACCGACGCAAGCTCAGCTCGGCCTGCTGAGCTGGGTACCGGATCCGACTCCGAAAGCAATCGAGCGCAGTCATTTCCTGGAGGAAACTGTCAAGGAGACTTGGGGCACGGTGTGCTTCCCCGCCGCGCCGCCCACTTCAGTACTGTTCACCTTTCTGCATGAGCCGTTCGGTCCATCAACCTACGGATGGGTACTCGACGGCAAACCGTGGCCAGATCCTCCGGATACGATTCGTTCTGTTCCACCGACACTCACACTCAAGGTCTCCGAGCGTTGGCGAACGGCAAGTGATGAAGTGGATGAACTAGCCGGTGTGATTCCCGCCGTGGTAGAAGGGGCACCGGTGGTGTGTCAGCACAAACCGAACCAACCCGACACCCCGATTCACGCCATCCCTGGTGCCGTCCCCATCCCGGTGCCCACCCGGGCGCTCCGTTTCGATCCGATCGCCGCAGCCCGTGGAGTCAAAACTCCCGACGCCTTCACCCCCCAAGAATTGACGCTTGTGGATCTGGCGCGCCGAGCCAATGCGGGCCTCGAAGTCTCGCGTTCGATGATGACCAAGTTGGTGGTCACACCGACCACGGCAGCTGCCACTGCAGACCGCCCTTGCACCAGCCGCGTACTAGCCGCGCCAGTGCTCGACTCGAAGAATGCACAGCCGTTCGGACCACCCTCGCGGCTCATCCAGCTCCAGAAGGAGCGGAGCAGACGCGGGTTCAAGCCCGGACCCTTCGATGATGCAGTGGTGTTCTACACCGGACCCGTCGAGACCGCGACGGTCTATCTCTTCGTGCCGCGCGACCTCCTCGCGCAGAAGATCGTGGTGGTGGCGGCCACGGACGGGCAAGACACGGTCTTCCAGCAGCTGGTACTTGACCCGTCCATGATGAGTCCGCCCAATACGCTGCCTCCCCGGTGGATCGATGCGTCCGGGCCGTGGTTCGACGAAGCGGCTCACCTAGCGCAACATCAGAACGTCCTGCGGCCACGCGGCTTCGTCGGCGTGATCGTCACCATCAAGGGGCACCAGAGGGCCGACCGCATACAAATCGGGCTGACCCAGCACGATGCAGACTGGCACCACAAAACAGTTGAACGGCCATTCTACGTAGCGGGCATCGAGGTATTGACGGTGGCCGAGTTTGTCCGGTTCGATTACGACACCAAGGAACAGAAGAAGAAACGAGGCGTGCTTGAAGCGGCACTGAGCGACAGCAGTTCCGGCCAGGCGCTGCTCAAACCCAATACGGCCTATGGGGTCAAGGTCACCTACGACGCCAAACGAGGCAAACGTCCGCCCGGGCAAGCCGTGAGTGACGAAGTGTCGGCTCTCAATCAGCATCAGACGTTCTGGTTCTATACGGACGACCAGCCGCCAAGGCGGCTCGACCCCTGGCTGATGTGCAGTACGCCGGAAGACGGGGAGCACCACTACTTCGGCAGGCTGCCTGTGCACATCGTGTTCAACAGCCCCGATGTGGGGCGCATCTACGACGCATACGGAAGGCGACTGCAGATCCGGCTGCGCGCTGCTTCTTTCCGGCCGTTGCCGAGTAGCCCGACAGCGCCGCACCCGCTCCCGTTGACACCGGATTTCCTAAAACCGGTGAAGGCGGCACTACTCTCGCCATGGGAAGGAGTGGTACAGGACCAGCTCATCGCCTCCTGCGTTCCAATCAGCGTCGAACGCGCTCGGCACTCCATGGTGACGATGCCGATTCCTCTTGAGCCCTTCACCGATTACGTGCTCGATATCGAGATGGCAGACAAGAACGCACCTAACGACGCACCAGGTCTTGTGGTGTGGCGCACCGGATTCTCTACCGGACGCTTCGCGACGGCGCCCGCCTTTGCCGAATCATTCCAGCTCAACCGCCTGCTGCACCGCTTTTCCAAACCGGGTCAACTGCAGGCGATTGGCACGCAGCCCTGGGCCGCCAATCCGCAGGGTAATCAGCTTGATCAGGCCATGATGGCAGCTGGTCTGGAACCCATGGGTGTACCCGAAGCACCTCGGATCATGGTCTTCTGGGAAACGGCGGCGTCTGACCCACAGCCTGCCGCCGTCCTCGTCGATTCATCGGAACCCATGTGGCGCAGCCGCAGGATCCCCAAAGAGGCGATGGATCCGAATCCGCCTAACGCGAAACGTTACGAGATGACGACCACGGAATGGTTACGGCTGGAGGAAGAAGCAGGCGGCGATGCGATCGTGGATAAGGTGATCCAAGCGCCTGGTGGACAACGTGCGCTCGTCACCTTAAAGCCGAACTCGCGCGGCAAGACCTTGCGGCTTGCCCTGCGGCTGGTCGCACAGAAGGAACCCTATCTCGACGGTCCGACCGCTGCCGATCAATTCTTCACTGTGATCAACGCCAAACTCAATCGCGCGCCATGGGAGGAAGAGGACTGATGGCGTTCATTGTCGACATAACCAAGTTCCAGGCCGAAGGAGCGTTGTTGAATTGGCCGGTGGTCTCGCGGCGGCTCGGAATGTTGGACGCCACAACGGGGGGGATTCAGCTGCCATCGGTGCTGCAGCTGCGCTGGACCTTGAATAACGAATTGGGCCTCCCAACAGAACCCTTCATCGTCTGGCGGCGGAACAAGAAACTGCGCGGGCCGAAAACCATCGCCGCGGAGGTGACCCCGATCGGGCTCCTCGGCAATTCGCAACTGGTGGATTTCAAGGCCTCCTACAGCACCGTGGAATTGAACGTCTCCGGAAGTGGAGGAGTCGTCTACGCGTTTGTGGGCAGTCCGTGGCTCAACAGCATCGTAGCAATCGCTTCAATCTCTGTGGGAAACAACATCGTAGTGACATTAGCGGCACCTTCTATCGAAGGGCTTATCGTCTCCAGCGGGGTGGTGGTCAACAACATCGCGGGAGTCCGTTCCGACGATCTTACGGTGGCCGACGGCTGGCAGAAGGTAGAGTTTGTCGGCTTGCCGGTCAAGGAAGACGATTGGGCTGGGCAGGGAGTCGGACGGCACGGCGTGGACCAAGGCATATTCGGAGCGTTCACTGATGCGATCTCTGCGGCAAAACAGCGACTAGAGCGAGGCGCCCCTCCCATCGGCTGGGCTCCGGCCATCGAATCCGGAGTCGCGGCTCCGCCATGGAGCGCGCCCGTTCCGAACCAGTTGCTCAAGGATCTGAATGCGATGCTCTTGGACGATCTGCGCACAGTCGCACCCCTGCCGCCAGCGACTCAGTCCGCCAAGAAAATCAGCAAGCCGATGCCGCCGCCGGAAAACTCTTCCGGCGACAAGATGTCCGGGCCCGGCGGCACATCGCAGGTGTCCCCGCTCAGTTCGACCTATATGGCGGCGGCGATCGATTGTTTCAATTGCCTTGCCCTTGGTTTCGGAACGGCATATCCACTGCGCTTCTCGACGACGGGACAAGTGGAGAACCCACTCGATTTCGACTATATGATCACGGCACAGTACGAAAAGGGACTCCGGGGCAACGGTCCTGCAGTGGCATATGCGGCGCTCGTGCCCTCGCCGGGACAGGCGATTGCGCCGCCGATTCCCGCCAACATGGCACAGCAAATGATGGGCAACCTTCGACCGCTAACGCGCGATGGAAGTTGGCTGGCATCGGTACGGATCTCCTGGGATAGGCCAGTTCCGATTTCCCTGTTCCGCCCGCGATCGTTCGCCTTCGTCCGCTCCGAGGTGACGCCGCCATCTCCCGCCGTCCTCCTCATGAACAAACGCTCCGACGGGTCACCTCTGCCGGTCGTTGTAAATTACTTAGTGACTCCCCAGGATCCGGAACCCAACCGGCTGAGTGCGGTGGAGCGCGAGATCCCGATTCCCAATAACCCCGGTACCCGCACGATAAAATACGCCGCCGCCCATCAAGACATCTACGGTCAGTGGAGTAGCTGGGTGGCAATCAACGCGTCGGTCAATCAACCCGACGTTGATGAGCCTCGGATCGTCTCCGCAGAATTCAAATATACGTCCGTTCCCTCGCCTCCCGCCGGTATCTGCCATGCGAACCTCGTGCTGGAGTTCCTCTGGGATTGGAGGATCCGCACTCCCCTCACCATCAACTTCCGGGGACGCTTACACGCCGCCGCCTATCACGGTGCGCCACCCCCCAACATCACATTACCGTCGGGACTGCAGGTGAAACTCGAAGTCGAGCCAATCAACACGTTTACGTTGAAGTTCGACCTGCTCGCCGCCAACGGCGCGCCGACCTCGAGTTGGCCCGGCTATGATCCGTTGACCCACTGCGTTGCGCTGACCCAGGCGGGGGACCAGCAGGTGCCCTTTGGTCATGCCCAGGGAAGCGAAACACGCCGCTATCGTGTAACGATTCCCGGGTTCGAACTGAGCTTCGGGCCAACCGGCCATATCGGGCTCGCGCTTTGGGCCCAAGGGCAGGAATCCATCGCACCGCAACGCAACGGCAATTGGAGCAAAGAACCGAGTGTGATCTCCACCTCCGATCCGCGACCGCCACTGATTGCCCCCGACATCGTGACACTCTCCAGTCTCCCGGATGCAGCCGGCGAATCCCACGCCGTTTTGAAATGGTCCGGCTCTCCCGGTGCAGACGGGTACTTCATTTACGAGACCACGGAGAGCAAGTTATTGAAAGCCGTGGGCGAATCGGAACCAGACCCATCGAAAACCCTCAGCCAGCGCCTGACCAAACTGCGTGCCATCTTCGATGCCCACCCCGCAGAGCGCCGGACCGAGTTCACGCGCCGCAACAGTCGCCTGATCAAAACCACCTCGTCCGACATCACTCTGCCGCGCGGCTCTACCGCGATTCACCTCTTCGCCGTCCTGGGTGTGAGCGCGGGCCAGGTCGAAGCATCATGGCCTATCGCTTCGACCGCACTCTACGCGTTCGCCGTACCGCGTGTTCCGAAGCCCGGCGCGCCGACAATCGAAGTCTCGAGTTTCTCGGACATGAACGTCACACCGAACGTTTATCGCTCCAAGATCCGGATCGAAACCCGCAAGGGGCCGCGCGTGCGTCGCATTGATCTCCATCGCGTCCGCGTGGATGATGCGGCAAGGGACCTCGATACCATGGGACCGCCCGTACTCACCTTGGATGCCATGACACCTGGCTGGCAGGTTGATCGGATCAACGATGCTCTCGGCGAGCATATTACCGTGGCCAAGGGAAAAGAAACGCCTCCGGGGTCCTGGAAGCGCGTTTGGTACAGAGCGGTGGCTTGGTCGGCCGACGATCCCCTGCGGGGCACACTTGCCGCGCGATCGCCGGCCAGTACCGTAGCCTGGGTGGTGATCCCTCCTTCAACTCCACCCGATCTTTCCGGCATCACCATGGAATGGCCTGGTACCGCGCCGCAGGACGTGATGTTGAAGTGGACCAGCATGACACCGATCAAGAAAACCCCCCTTGGCCCCCATACCCTCGCGGTTCGGATCAAGCGCATCGGTGCACCGCTCGAAGAAGCGTCGCTCCTTACCTTCGACGGCCCCTTATCTGACCTGGCCACCATCCAGGCACCCGGCGGGTCTGCGGTATGGCGGATCGAGGCCACCAAACCGACGCAATACCGAGCCATCATACGTCGCGCCGACATCAATGACGCGATTCAGATCAGCCTGCGCCTGACCGATCCGGTGGGCCGCTCCACGGAATCACTCGCCACCATTAATCCAGGCCACATCCTGCCCGATCCTGTGCTCGCCGATGTCCTACTGAAAAAGAGCCTGAACCCTCCAGGGGTGATGCTCAGCTGGTCCAGCGACACTCCCCTCGAACCACCGGTTTACTCGGTGCGCGTCACCGTGAACCAACCGCCGAGGCTGATCGGCAGCTTCAGGATTCCGCAGCCTCCGATCATTCAGCAGATGTCGTTGGCCACCGTGCCGATGGACGAGCCGGGACCGGTCCCGCTTGGCGCCGATCCACTGCGCATCCGCCGTATGCCTGGCGCCGGACCCAAGTATACATACTATGCCTTCGTTCGAGTCTCATTCACCCAAATCATCCTCCGGCTGAGTTCACCGGATGGGCGTTTCGCGGAACACATCCAATTACCAAGCTGATCACCATGCCACCAGTCACCATCACCACCCTGACTCCGACTGCCATACAGCAGAGCCTACAGAGCAACGGTCTCGCGGCACTCGGCCTCACCACGTTCTCGCTGAGCCCACGATGGGGGGATACCACGCCCATCGCGGGCGACTACGACAACAACACCCTCACCCTCACAATCACGGGCCTCATGCGCGCGCCATTCCTCAGCATCCGCGAGAATGCCTTCACCGATGCAACATCTACCTTGGCCGCCGACCTTCCTGGCCGCGACACCGAAACGACTGTGACACTGGCCCCAGGTACGGGCAACGCCTTTCCTGCCCCGACCGGAGGTGGACGGGTCTTACTCACCCTCTCGAACAGTTCCGGGAACACCCGAGAGGTCGTGGAATGTACGGCCCGAACGGGCGACGTGCTAACTGTCGTGCGCGGAGCCCATGGCACGGCAAAGCAACACTTCAGTAGCGGCGATCGCGTGACATTGCGGCTCACTCCGGCACAGAGGTCGAGTGAGTTCTCCGGAGTCGATGGAGCGCCTCTGAATGTGGCCTGCACGGTTTTCCGCCTCCACCCGCAGGCCTACCTTCGTCTGCAAACCCTCTGTACGACGCGCTACGCCGCTCCAGGCCAACCCTTGACCCTGCCGCTGCCTGCCACCATGGTCGTACGGGGTGCCGCCGGCTTCCGTGCTTCCCGGTGGTACCGCCCCGACGAACCACTCGACGACGTCACCGGGGAAATATCCTTCCACGACAACCGTGGATTCATCATCGACCCGATCTACGTCGCCGGCCTCTTCGCCGATCTGCTCACGACGTTGCCTGGCCTGGTGCCTCCCGCAGTCACGGCCTCTGCGAATGGGCCGGGAGGGGTGCAAGGTATATCGATCCTCACCACAGGCATCCTGGTGCATTTTATCGATCCACACGGCAACTCGCCACGCATCGCAACGCCGGGTGTAAACTTGATCACCACCAATGCCGGCACCACCGTCTCAGGCAACCTCATCCCCCTCTCTGAAGGCGACACCATCGCGGCCAATAGCGCCACGACGCCACTGCGCTTTGGCTTCGCCACGAACGGCACCATGAGTACGGCGCCTCTTTCTATCCCAGCGCTCACCAATGGAACCATTGCACGGCGCTTCTATCGCGTCATGGTGGTAGATACCTCCTGGTACCTGTTGGGCAACCGAACGGCGGGCACCGTCCTCGGAGTGGGGCCTGATGATCAACGGATTCCCACGGACCTCCTTCCCGTCGTGCGCGACCAAGTGACCATCGACTACCTCGTCGATGGACCGGATACGCTCGCCGAAGCCACTCGCATTCTGACGAGGCCATCCCAGAGCATTGTCCTGGCGGTTTCCCCAGTCATCGACCAAACCCTTATTACAGCTACGCAGCGAGGCACAACCGCACACTGGCCAGGCTTCCCGCCTCCAAACGTCAACGCTGGCTTCCCGAATCCGCCGGTACGATTGTCCTCGACCAATGTCACTGCGGCTTTCACGGCTGGCAATGATGTGGTGGTGACGGTCGCAGGCGGTGCCGTGCCAGACGGCGCCACCATACGCATCTATCCACAAGTCTTCATCGAAATTGCGTCAATCAACGGATCCGAACCTTCGTTCGTGCGCGGAGATGGCGGCGCGAACATCGTTACCGGCGCCACCCCCACAAACATCTTGCTACGCAACCCTTTCAATCTCGGGGCCGTCCAGCCACATCCAAGTCCCGCGATTCTCACCATGGACATCGTAGTCGTGCCGCGCAATGGCAGAAGACGGCTCACCGCTGCAGTCGCAGTGCCTGTGGCAGCAGGTCCGGCTACCGTCCCGACTGATCCTTTCTTCGGACCGGTCGGTGCCACCATCATGGGCATCATGCTGCCGGTCACCCAAGGCGTCGCCCAGTCGCCACTGTTCGGCATTCCCAGCACCATCACGCCACCAGCGGTTCCTCCCACGAACTTACTGGAATTGGCACTGAGCCTCGCAGCGGAACCAGCCCCGAGGCAGGCGCCCCGGCTACCCACTATGGGACGGTTGGAGACGGTCGCCGTGACAGGCACGACCGACGCAGGCGCCCAACCATCAGGGTCCCTGCTTTGGCAGGCCGCCCTCACTGGTGCCCGCTGGGCCCCCGAATCACGCTCCGCCCAACACGCCGAAGGTAACCCCGGCAATCCGGCTGGCCCTGATGTGCACGCGCCCGGTGTCTCAGTGACCGGAGCCCTAGCCTACGACCTCGCATTGCACGCGCTGAAGCGCGCGCAGTCGCTGATTCCGCGCCCACTCCCCGGCGGTGGCATGAGCCCTGGTTGGCTCTTCGCTTCCGCTGGGGACAATTTCGATGAGCCATCCGATATAGCCAACACCGCAAATGCAGGCACGGGCGTCCTCCTGGAGACGATCGCTGTGGGTTGCGAGACTTCCTGGCTGGCAAGCCTCTCGCCGCCGCCGCCTGGATTCACTCTGAATCAGTTGGTGCAGAGTGTGGCCTCGGCCATGTCGCTACCGCCCCCGCCCACGAATGCGATTACGGTCGAAAATGAACCGCGCATTCAGCGGCAGATTCGTCGCGAGTTCTTCGCGGCGAAACACGGCTTCCGCGACGCTCAATGGTCTCTGCGGCGAGCCTTCGCTGAGGCGCGTGAACTGGTCTACATCGAGTCACCACAATTTGCGCGGACAGCCCGTCCGTCCGGCTCTCCGCAAAACTTCGAACTGGACCTGGTAGCCGCGCTCGCAGCCCGGCTCGCGGCACACCCTAACCTCCGCGTCATCATCTGTACGCCGCGGTTTTCCGACTTCGACGGGACGTTCCGCAGCTTTCACCGCCAGCATTACCAGGCACGCCTGGAGGCGCTGGGGAATCTGAAGGCCGCGGCCGGGGACCGGGTGCTACTGTTTCATCCTGTCGGATTTCCCGGACGAGTGGCCTACATACGAACCACTTCGATCATCGTTGATGACGTGTGGTGTCTGGTCGGCGCCACTCATTTTAGACGTCGCGGCATGACGTTCGACGGCAGTGCCACCATTGCATCATTCGATCGGCAGATCACAGACGGATACTCAACTAAGGTACGCAACTATCGCCGCACATTGATGGCGGCGAAACTGAACGTACCGGCCCCATCGCTAGGCCAACCGCTGAGCGGCGAATGGGTTCGACTCGGCCAGCCCGTCTCGACCTTTGAGCTAGTCAGGGACCTGTTAGAGCAGGGTGGTCTCGGCCGGATTCAGGGCATCTGGCCCGGTCCATCCGACAATAGTGTCTTGCCGGCACAGCCGGAGGTGGCGGATCCGGATGGGTCGAACGGTGCGACGATGTTAACTACACTCGCCGGTATGTTGAATGA
>DAONAB010000035.1:0-15667 GCA_035400805.1 Nitrospira sp.
GACGAGGAAGATCGTGGAGAGGAGCCGAAACATGCTAGACCCGTTTCCGGGTGCGAGCGGGACGGGCTGTCGTTCGTGCGGGGGGAGCCACCTTCACGGCGCGCTCTTCCGGCACTTTGACCTGTCCTGCGTCGCCCCACAGTCGTTCGAGGGCGTAGTGTTCGCGAATATCCTTCTGGAAGATGTGAACGATAACGTCGCCAAAGTCCATGACGACCCACTTGGCTGACGACGCTCCTTCGATACTGAGCGGCGGATGCCCTTGGGCCTTGAGCACATCGCCGACGTGGTCCGCGATCGCCCGTGCTTGGCGTTCCGACTCTCCGGAGCCGATGACCAAGTAATCGGCAATAGAGGTCAGCTTGGCGATATGCAGGATCAGGACGTCGGTGGCTTTCTTGTCCAGAATGGCGGCTGCCACCGCGAGAGCCTTGGCTTTTGTTTCAGAAGCGCTCACTGTCCTCCCTGTATAACCCCTCGCGAAGTATATAGGATTCGACCAGGGGGGGCAACAGATTTGCCAGAGGACGGCCGTTGGCGACACGTGCTCTGATGTCCGAAGCAGAGCTCTCGCAGGGAGGCAACCTCAAGAAGGTCACGGTCCGGCCGTTTCTCAGGGGAGCGTCTGCTCGCTCCAGTCGTCCCGCGTCCAGCGCGAGCAACTCCTCTTTGGGAATTTCGGGAAAGAGAGGCAGTGAAGCCACGCTCAAAAACGTTGTGGAAGGCCTGGAAATGACGATGAAATGGCAGAGGGTCAGCAGCTGTGCGGCGTTTTTCCAGGAGGGGAGGTCTAGAAACGCGTCGAGCCCAATGATGAAAAAGAGCGCGGTGCCCGGCCCATATTCTTCCTGAAGCGCACGGACGGTGTCGATCGAATAGGATTTGCCGGACCGTCGGATTTCAATGTCCGTCAGGGCGAAGGCCGGCTCGTCCTGAATGGCCAATTGCACCATGCGGTAGCGATGCTGTGCGGCTGCCAGGGTGCCTGGTTGTTTGTGCGGCGGATCCCCTGTCGGAATGAACAGCACTTGATCCAACTGGAGGAGATGCCGCGCCGACTGCGCGATCGAGAGGTGGCATCCGTGAATCGGATTAAAGCTGCCGCCCAAGAGTCCCAGACGCATTCGGGATCGACCTCAACTCACGGATGTGGCACGTCATGGTTAGGCGGTCTCCGTCGGACGACGCCTCCATCGAGAGTGTCTGGATCTGGGGCGCTAGAGGATCACCAGATTGTCCCGGTGAATGACCTCTTCGTACTCTTGGAGACCAGGGATTTTCTGGATATCGGCGGTTTTCAGGCCCTTGATGCGGGTTAGGATCGTGGAGGAAAAATTGACCAGTCCTTTGGCGCATTCCTTCCCATCGGGTCCGGCGCAGGTGACCGGGTCTCCCGCTTCAAATTGGCCGGTGATGTCACGAATGCCTGAGGCCAGAAGGCTTTTGCCGTTTCGCACCAGTGCCTCGACGGCACCCTGATCCAACTGCACATGTCCACGGGGGCGCAACGTATACGCAATCCAATGTTTGCGGCTGTTCATGCGCCGTTCCCGCCCCAGAAACAGGCTGCCCCCTGGTTCGCCAGAGAGGACGTTTGGAAGCAGGCCCGTATGCGTTCCGTTCAGGATTAACGTCGCCACGCCGTATTCGCCCACTTTCTTGGCGGCACGTACCTTCGTGGCCATGCCGCCGGTGCCTTCAAACGTCGAGGACATGCCCGCACGTTGTTCAATGTCTTCGGTGATCTCTGGAATGAGCGGAATCAGGCTGGCGCTAGGGTCCTTGCGAGGGTCGGCGGTGAACAGGCCGTCCACATCCGAGAGGATGATCAGCAGGTCGGCGTCCACGAGGTGGGCGACCTGAGCTGCCAGCGTATCGTTGTCTCCGACACGGATTTCCTCGACCGCGACCGTATCGTTTTCGTTGATGATCGGAATGACGCCGAATTTGATCAAGGTGGTGAGGGTGTGCCGGGCGTTCAGAAATCGCCGGCGATCCGCGAGGTCTTCATGGGTCAACAAGACTTGGGCCACGCGCAGCGAGAGGCGCTCGAAGGCCTTCTCGTAGGCCCACATCAGGAGGCTCTGGCCCACCGCGGCGGCCGCCTGTTTAACCGGCAGGCTTTTAGGGTACTCGCGCAGTTCGAGCTTTTTGATGCCGGAGACGACTGCGCCGGACGAGACAACCAGCACTTCTCTTCCCTGTGCGCGGACCTGAGCAATTTCGTCGGCGAGACGCTCGATCCGCTCGGTGCTCAGACCGGATTCGCGTGACGCGACCAGGCTGCTTCCGATCTTGATGACAACACGTCTGGCTTGCTTTAGGAGTTCGTCTCGCACGGGGCTTTCCGGAGCAGTTCCACCTGTTGGCCCATGTAGCGTATGCACTCGTCCAGGCCTTCCCGGGTGGCAGCCGAAATGGCAAAAAATGGAATTTTGCGCCGCTGGCAATATTTCCGAAGCTGTTCGAGCCGTTCGCCTTCGCCTTTGATGTCCAGTTTCGTGCCCACGACGGCAAAGGGACGCGCGGCGAGTGCTTCATCGTAGGCAGAGAGTTCATGGCGCATGACTTTGAGACTCGCGACAGGCTCCTCGGTGGCCCACTCAGAAATATCGATCACATGGATGATGAGACTGGTGCGCTCGATGTGCCGGAGAAACTGAAAGCCGAGACCTTTCCCTTCGTGGGCGCCTTCAATCAGTCCGGGAATGTCTGCAATGACGAAGCTGTGTTCGGCGGTTGATCGCACGACGCCTAAGTTCGGGGTGAGGGTTGTAAAGGGGTAGTCTGCGATCTTGGGGCGTGCGGCGGAGACGGCGGCGATGAGCGTCGATTTCCCGGCGTTCGGGTAACCGACTAATCCAACATCCGCGAGGAGTTTCAAGTCGAGGCGCAGGAGACGTTCCTCGCCTGGGGTGCCAGGTTCGAACTGAGTCGGGACACGGTTCGTGGAGGTGGCAAATCGCGAGTTGCCGCGGCCACCAAGTCCACCCTTGGCAATGACGCAGCTCTCGCCATCCACGGTCAGGTCTGCCAGGAGTTCCTGAGTATTTGCATCGAGCACGATCGTGCCGACCGGCACAGGAATGCGCACGTCGGCTCCGCGGCGACCATGGCAATTGCTGCCCCCGCCGACCTCGCCTTTTTCTGCCTCGTAATGCTTTTGGTAGCGAAGATCCAGCAGGGTGCTGAGTCGAGTGGTGGCCTCAACAATGACGCTGCCCCCGTCTCCGCCGTCCCCGCCGTCCGGGCCGCCGCGCGGGACAAACTTCTCCCGACGGAAACTGCACGCACCGTTGCCGCCGTGCCCGGCTTTTACCAGGATTTGGACTTGATCGACAAATGTAGACATCGCAGCGAGCCCCCAGCCGGCGTCATGTAATCAGAAACCACAGTATAGCGTAGTGCCGGCTCATGGAGGCTGCTGCGTACGCGAAGGGCAGTGTTCCGTAGAACAAAGATTGGGACTGCGGAGGGATCAGGCCTTTGCTGTCACCGGATACACGCTGACCTTCTGTCGTCCTCGGCCACCTTCGAACTTCACAACGCCGGATACGTAGGCATAGAGGGTGTGATCGCGGCCAAGGCCGACGTTGAGACCGGGGAAAAACTTTGTCCCACGCTGGCGCACAATGATGGAGCCGGCCTTGATCGTCTCTCCGCCGTAGGCTTTCACGCCGAGGTATTGCGGGTTACTGTCGCGGCCGTTTCTTGTCGAACCGCCGCCTTTATTTGTTGCCATGGCAAACTCCTCTTCGAGTCGTTACTTCGATGCGATTTCAGTGACCCGCAGCTGCGTAAAGCCCTGCCGGTGGCCTCTGGTTCGGCGATAATTCTTGCGACGTTGTTTTTTGAAGACCGTGATGGATCTGGTGCGTCCCTGGCGGATGATTTCCGCCGTGACGTGCGCGCCGGCAACGACCGGCTGACCGATCACGAGGCCATTGTTGCCATTCAGCAACCGAACCTTGTCGATCTGCACGGAATGGCCGACATCGCCCGGGAGGGACTCCACTTGGAGCACGGTCCCTGTTTCCACTCGATACTGTTTTCCGCCCGTCTCGATAATAGCGTACATGTGCGTTTTTCTCCTCGCCAGCAGAACGTGGGTGTTTATCATAGGCTCGGAGAGAGTGTCAAGAATAACTGCTCGGGTGAAAGAGGTGATGGCGAACAAAAACCGCAAGACGCCGGTCGGTCGTGCGGCGAGAGGGCAAAAACACTGCAGGCCGGCTGTTTGGCGGCTGTTACCTTGACGCTCATCGCGAGCCGCTGGTATTATCCCGCGCATGTTACAAACCAGCGAAAAAATATGGATGGATGGGGAGTTTGTCGCGTGGGCCGACGCACAGGTGCATGTCCTCACGCACTCGCTTCATTATGGGTTGGCTGCCTTCGAGGGAATCCGCTGCTATAAGGGCACCAACGGGTCGGCTATTTTCAGGTTGCCTGAGCATGTGGATCGGCTGTTTGAGTCGGCGCACATCGGCCTGATCGAAATGCCCTACGATCGGAAGCAAATTACTGAAGCCATTGTCGAAACGGTCAGGGTGAATCGGCTAGAAGCCTGTTACATCCGCCCGTTGGTCTATATCGGGTACGGTGCCATGGGGCTCTATCCGGGAGAGAATCCCATCAAGGTGAGTATCGCGGCATGGAAATGGGGCACGTACCTGGGCGACGAGGCGCTGCAGAAGGGGATTCGGGCCAGAGTCTCCTCATTTACACGTCACCATGTGAATGTCTCCATGACGCGCGGGAAAATCTCTGGCTACTATGTGAATTCCATCCTTGCCAAGCGGGAAGTCAAAGCCGACGGGTACGATGAAGCCATCATGCTCGATCCGGAAGGCTATGTGGCTGAGGGCACGGGAGAAAATGTCTTCATCGTGCGACGTGGCGTCTTGAAGACGACTCCGCTGACCTCGATTCTGGAGGGGATCACACGCAACTCCATCATTCAACTGGCGAAAGAACGCAACATTCCGGTGGTCGAAGAGCGATTCACCCGTGATGAAATGTATGTGGCCGAGGAAGTCTTTGTGACGGGGACGGCAGCAGAACTCACGCCGGTGACGGAAATTGATCAACGGCGGATCGGGACCGGAAAACCGGGTACGATCACCCAGACCTTACAGAAAGCGTTTTTTGACGTGGTGCGCGGAACGGATGCTGCTCACCGCCAGTGGCTGACTCCCGTCTAGCAGGTTGGTCCAATCCTCGATTGAGTTCTTGATCGAAGCCTCGGCGCATAAAAATGATGTGGCAATCACGCTGTACCTGTTCTGCCTTCTACCCTCACGGTTTTCTTCCACCATCCGACCAGCAGAGTGCGAGTGTGGGCGCGAGTAATCCCAAAGAATCGCTCCGTTAGTCGAGGCGAAGAGTTTTGTCTCGTCCAATTGGCCGGCCTGAAATCGAAGGCCGGGAGGTGGTACGGGACGGCTTAGTGAGAGGCTTCGCTGGAAGAATGCGAGTCTTTGGCCGGCGTCGTCGTGGTATCGGACGGGGTAGCGCTGGGAGTCGTGGCTGCAGGTTTCTTGTTCAGGTCAATGACAGTCGAGGAAAAGTTGCGATCCTTCGCGATGATCGCCAGAGACAATGATGTGAACATGAAGACAAACGCGGTGATGACTGTGAACTTGCTCAAGAAATTCGCCGGACCGCGACTGCCGAACACCGTTTGACTGGAGCCGCCGAAGGCCGCGCCGATTTCAGCACCCTTCCCGGATTGCAGCAGAATGGCTCCGATCATGAGCAGGCAGACGATGACATGAATAATGATGAGCAGTGTGTACATGTTGAGTCTTTTAGGCCGTGGTAGGTTTGGACCCGATCGCGACTTTGGCGAGTGTAGCAAAAGAGACCGGATCTAAACAAGCCCCGCCGACCAATGCGCCGTCGATTTCTTCAGAAGCCAGGAAATCTGCTATATTGTGCGGAGTGACGCTTCCTCCATACAGGACTCGAATTCGCTGCCCCGCCTCAGATCCGCTCAATTCATTCATGGTGTGACGAATCAATCGATGGACCGGCACCGCTTGCTCCGGGGATGCCGCACGTCCTGTTCCAATCGCCCACACTGGTTCATAGGCGATGATCATCGTATCGAGACTTGGTCCTTCGATTCCGGCCAGTCCGGCGCGAAGCTGCCGTTGGATGACAAGGTTGGTCTGGTCGGTGTCGCGATCCTGAAGCGTTTCTCCCACACAGAGCACCGGTTGGATGCCGTTGCGCAAGGCAGCCAGAACCTTCTTGTTGGTCCAGCTGTCTTGCTCGCCGAAGTACTGGCGGCGTTCCGAATGGCCCACCAGGACAAACTGACAGCCGAGCTCCTTCAACATGGTTCCTGAGACTTCACCGGTGAAGGCGCCTTTATCTTCCCAATAGAGATCCTGTGCACCCAGGAGAAAGGCCGATGAGGGAGCCAGCGCTTGATGGGCGGCATGCAGCGCGGTAAACGGCGGTGCAAAACCGACCTCGATCCCGTCAATCGTCGGCAGTTCCTGGGTGAGACGATGAACGAACGCCACGGCTTCGGTGGCGGTCTTATTCATTTTCCAGTTGCCGATGATGACGCGGGTTCTCACGAGGCCTCTAGTGGGGGAGTGGGGAAGTTGCCGTTATGCTGCACGATTGGGAAGTGCGGCAAGGCCCGGAAGGGTTTTTCCCTCAAGCAGTTCCAACGCCGCACCACCACCGGTTGAGATGAACGAAATGCTTTCGGATTCCCCGGCGCGGTGAATGGCCAGGGCGGTTTCGCCTCCTCCGACAATGGTCAGCGCGTAGGCGTTGGCCACGGAGTGAGCCATGGCGAGGGTGCCTCTTGCGAAGGCGTCGACTTCGAACATGCCCATGGGACCATTCCACAGAATGGTTTTCGCATCCTGGACGGCTTCGGAGAACAATTTTACGGACGCGGGCCCGATGTCCAGGCCATACCACCCCTTGGGAATCTCCTGCACCGGAACGATTTTCGTTTCGGCTCCCGGCTCCCGGCCGGCCGCGACGACGCAGTCCACCGGAAGATAGAATTTGACGCCGCTGGCAAACGCGTGGTCCTGCACGCCCTTGGCGAAGTCGAGCATGTCGTTTTCAACGAGTGACTGGCCGATCTCAAGACCCATGGCTTTCAGAAAGGTGAACGCCATGCCTCCGCCGATAATGACCTTGTCGACTTTCTTGCCGAGATTCTCGATTACGCCGATTTTCCCGGATACCTTGGCGCCGCCTAAAATGGCCACGAATGGGCGCACTGGATTTTCGACGGCCCCTTCCAGGTATTCGATTTCCTTTTTGAGGAGGTATCCGGCTGCCGCTTCGGGAATATATTTGGTGATACCGACGGTCGAGGCATGGGCTCGATGGGCGGCCCCGAACGCGTCATTGATGTATACATCGGCGAGTGAAGCCAGCGCCTTGGAAAACCCTTCGTCGTTCTTCTCTTCCTCGGGATGAAAGCGGAGGTTTTCCAGTAACATGACATCGCCGGGCTGCATCTTTGCCACAAGCCCTTCGACGGCAGAGCCGATGCAATCCGGCGCAAAAATCACTTCTTTGCCCAGCAGGCGCTGGAGGCGTTTGGCCACTGGCGCCAGACTGAACTTCGGATCGAATTTGCCTTTCGGGCGACCGAGGTGAGAGCACAGGATAACTTTGGCTCCTTCGTCGACGGCACGATTGATGGTGGGAAGCGTCGATCGAATCCTGGTGTCGTCGGTGATCTGCAAAGAATCATCAAGGGGAACGTTGTAGTCGGCGCGAATAATCACGCGCTTCCCGCGAAGTTGCACATCCTCAATAATTCGTTTGCGGATATTCATGGCAAGTCCTGACTCCTCCTCTGCTGTGTCCGTGCCGTTCGCTGACAGCTCCGGCCGCTGCTGCACGTCAGAAAAGCGTGTTCCGGGTGACGTGTGTTAGGCCGATTTCGCGACAATATACTTGATCAGGTCCCGCACGCGGCAGGAGTAGCCCCACTCGTTATCGTACCAAGCGGTGACTTTGACGAGTCGTTTGTCGATGACGGCCGTGAGCGGAGCATCGACGATGGCGGAGTGAGAATCGTCCTTGAGGTCGATCGAGACGATGGGTGCTTCCGAGTAGGCCAGCACATTTTTCATGGGCCCGTCGGCAGCTTTTTTGAAGGCAGCATTCACGCCGGCTACATCGCAGTCCTTTTCCGTTTCGACCGTGAGGTCCACGAGCGAGACGTTGGGGGTGGGAACGCGAATAGCCAGTCCGTCGAGCTTCCCTTTCAGCTGAGGAATAACCAGATGCAACGCCTTCGCTGCGCCGGTGCTGGTTGGAATCATCGACATGCCTGCCGCACGTGCCCGCCGCAAGTCCTTGTGGGGGAGGTCGAGGAGCTGCTGGTCGTTTGTATAGGAGTGAATCGTTGTCATTACGCCGTGTTTAATGCCGAAGTTTTCCAGCAAGACCTTCGCCACCGGGGCCAGACAGTTCGTGGTGCAGGAGGCATTGGAGACAATATGGTGAGCTTTGGCGTCGAATACCTGCTCGTTCACACCGAGGACCACCGTGGCATCAGGATCTTTCGCCGGGGCGGAAATGATGACTGTTTTGGCTCCGGCTGACAGGTGTTTTCCTGCTCCCTCGCGATCGGTAAAATGTCCGGTCGATTCGACGACAATATCTACGCCGAGTGCTTTCCATGGCAATTCTTTCGGATCCCGAACCGCCAAAACCTTGAGGGCGCGGCCGTCAATGATGAGCTGATCGTCTTTGGCCTCGACGGAAGCGTCCAGCGTGCCATGAACCGAGTCATACTTGAGCAAATAGGCCAATGTTTTGGCATCGGTGAGATCGTTGATGGCGACAAATTCAAGGCTGGGATCTCCCAGGGAAGTACGAAGAACGTTGCGGCCGATGCGTCCGAATCCATTGATGCCGATGCGTGTGGTCATGGGGCTAAATCCTCAAGAATTAAACGGGTTGAACAGAGTAAGTCTGGGGCGATAGTACTGACCGACTTTCTGCGTGTCAAGCATACAAAAAGAGGGAAAGCCGGTGGATATTGGCGAAGAGGGCAGCAGTGAATCGTCGGAGTCTCGGCCCGTCTTGTTGTGGGCGCAAGTGGTCCGGTAGAGTCGCATCCTTTGAACATTCAGCGAGAGTTGGGGCGTGATGCAATCTGAAAAGCTGCAGTTTGAGGCCTGTAAGGTGTTGGAATGGGCCAAGTTGTTGGACCTGCTGGCAGGCTATGCCCAGTCGACAGTTGGCGCGGAGCAATGCCGGTCGATGGAATTGGAGCGGGATGTGGTGCAGGCCCGGATGCGCCAGGAGGAAACCTCCGACATGCTGCGGCTCCTGGCCGGCATTGATCCCTTTCCCGTCCTCCGATTTCCCGATGTGACGGAGTGGTTGGGGCGAGTGGTCAAAGGCGCCTGTTTGGAGGCGTATGAGCTGCGAGACATCGCGCTGGTGTTGGAATTGATCGTGGCCGTCCAGCGATACCTGTTGCGTCATCAGGCCGACGCCCCGACGGTCAGCGCCATGGCGGCTCAGCTAGGGCCGGTGCAGGAATACCGCCGACTCACCACGGCACTGACCAGCGCCATTGATCCGGACGGGTCCATACGGGAATCGGCCAGCCCGGAATTGCATCGCTTGATCCAGCGGGCCAACGATCTCAAACAACAGATGCGACACCGGCTCGAGCAAATCCTGCATTCGCGGCGCTATGAAGAGGTGTTACAGGAACGGTATTTTGCCCAACGGGAAGGGCGATATGTGGTGCCGATCAAGGCCGAAATGCAAGGCCGGATGCCCGGCATCGTCCACGACGTGTCGTCCAGTGGCGCCACGCTCTTCCTGGAGCCGCGTGAACTCGTCGATCTCAATAATTCGATCAAAGTCGTCGACCTGGATGTCGAACGGGAGGTGCGGAGAATTCTGCGAGAATTGTCGGCCTTGGTGGCGCCTCATCAACCGGCGCTGGCTGAGAGTGTGGTCCTGCTCGGTCGGTTGGACGCCATGTCGGCCAAAGCTGGCCTGAGTCAACGCCTCCAGGCCTCGCCCCCGCGGCTCAATGACCAGGGGCGCATTCTGCTCTCGCAGGCGCGTCATCCGTTTCTGGTGGTCAGCAAAAATCAGGTCGTGCCAAATGATCTCGCGTTCGATGAATCGGTCCGAGTCCTCATCATTTCCGGTCCCAATACAGGCGGGAAGACGGTCATCTTGAAGTTGCTGGGGCTGTTTTCTTTGATGGTTCGTTGTGGACTGCACCTGCCCTGTGCTCCAGAGTCGGAGATGGCGATCTTTCCGTCGGTGTATGCGGATATCGGCGATGCGCAGGACCTCGCGCGGGACCTGTCCAGTTTTTCAGCCCACATCACCCAAATGGTGCAGTTACTGAACGAAGTGTCTGATGGAACAGGGAGCGAGCACGATAGGGAGCCGGTGCTTCCCGGCCGGGCGCTGGTGTTATTGGATGAGCCGGTCACCTCTACCGATCCGGCCGAAGGGGCGGCCCTTGCGAGTGCGTTGTTATGCCGGTTGGCAGCGGCGGGGGTGAAGGTGGTGGCCACCACGCATTACAGTCTTTTGAAAGGTCTGGCTCAGGACCGGTCCGGTTTCGCCAATGCGAGTGTGGAATTCAATCTCGATACCCTGTCGCCGACCTATCGCTTGATTCAAGGGCAACCAGGCGGCTCGGCCGCCATCGAAATTGCCGGGCGTCTCGGGATAGACCAGTCCCTCCTGGAAGATGCCCGCGCCCGGCTGCAAGGAGACAACCGTCTGCTGGAGACCCTGCTGAGCGATCTGCAGGACAAGCAACGGCGACTCAACGACGATCTGACAGCGGCCACGGTGGCCAGGCATGCGGCCGAACAGGCTTCCCGCGAGGCGCAAGAGTTGCTGACGCTCTTGCAGGAATCCGAACGGGATGAGCGGCAAGGGTTGAAGAAAAAGTTGTCGCAGGAGTTTCAGCGCGCCCGCGCCGCGGTGCAGGCGACGATGGATGATCTGAAGCGCGATCAAAAACTGCTGAAGGCCAAGGAGGCCAAGGCCCGGTTGGTCGAATTGGAGCAGGCGGTGCGTCGAGAGGTTGGAGACCCTGAGCAACCGATTCCCGTTGATCAGTTGTCCATCGGAGATGCGGTCGAAGTGGTTGGGCTGGGGATGACCGGCACGTTGCTGGAAAGTCCTCAGGGCAAAAAGCGTGTGCGTCTGAAAGTCGGCGAGGGGGAAATTCTGGCCAATGTCGCAAGCCTTGCTGGAGTTTCAACGCGTCGCCTGCCCGAAGCCCCGGCGCCGGTCAAAACGAGCGTCGTATCGCCGAGGCGAACCAGCCAGACGCTGGCGCCTGAGGACATACAGGAAACGTTGGATGTTCGCGGCCAGGCCGCTGACGATGCCTTGGATGTGGTGGTCGCCGGGCTCGATCGCGCCATCCTCGGCGGGAGCCCTTTTGTCCGTATCATTCATGGGCATGGGACCGGCCGGTTGAGAAGCGTCTTGCGGGATTACTTGAAGGCTTCTCCGTATGTCGTGGCGTTCCGGCCGGGTGATCGCGCAGAGGGAGGCGACGGCGTCACCATTGTGCAGTTGCGGTGAGAGCCCGGCGAGATCCCTCGAAAACCACCAGTAGCCCCTTTCGCTCTTTCTCGTTCTCCAGTACGATAGCCAGCCTCTGACATGACCGAGGGGCGGGCCTATCTTGTTCATGCCATTTTCCCCACGCACCAAAAAAATCCTTTCAGCGGTCGCCGTCGGAGTTGCGGTCTTTGCTCTGGTGGCGGGGCTGCGCATGACGCGATGGTTCGAGGTGGTCGAACTGAAGGCGTTCGACCATCTCGTCCGGCGCTATGCCGATCCGGCCAAGGCCGATTCCAATCTTGTGCTGCTGGCTATCGATGAATCGAGCCTGGAGGCGTTCGGGCGTTGGCCCTGGCCGCGTGACCGCTACGGGTATGTCGTGCGGTATCTCAAGCGCGCCGGAGCCAAGGCCGTCGTTTTCGACGTGATGGTTTTTGAACCGGACGACAATGCCGAGGAGTTCGATCAATCCTTCGCCGACGATGTGAAGGCAGCGGGCAATGTCTTCCTGCCGATGTTGTTTCAATCCGAGCCCGCGTCCGTTCCGGCCGAGCTGCTGGCCCATGCCACGCTGAAGGCGGAACGATCGGATACGGGACCGGTGCCGGCCGAACTGCACGCGGGCGCCAAGCTGCCGATTCCTGTGTTGGCGCAACAGGCCCGTGGCCTGGGCGCAATCAATTTGTCCGCTGACGCCGATGGGCCCACGAGGCGTCTTCCTCTGCTGGGGCAGGTGAACGGGAATCTGGTCCCGCATCTCTCCCTCGCGGTGGCCCGATATGCGTTGGGCGGGGGCGACCTTGCGGTGAGGGACGGCCGCCTGCAGATCGGTGGCAGTACCGTTCCGCTGGATGCAGCGGGTAATCTGCTGATTGCATGGCATGGGTCCTTGGAGCAGACCTACCATGACAGAAAATATTCGATCGGACGGGTGCTGCAGGCCTTTGCGCAGCAGGAGAAGGGAGAACGCCCGGATCTGGATGCCTCGCTGTTCAAGGACAAAATCGTCTTTATCGCCGGGACGGCTGCAGGATTATACGATCTGCGAGTGACGCCGTTCTCGTCCGCGACACCCGGCGTGCTCATTCACATGGCGGCGCTGGACAATCTCCTGCACAGCCAAGGGCTTCAAGCGGCGCCTGCCTGGTTGTCGTTGTCGATCCTGCTGCTGCTCTGCCTCGCTTCCGCCGGGGCCTTCATGCTGTTCCCGTCCTATCCGGTCAAGTTCGGCGTCACGATCGGCCTCGCGCTGGCCTACTATGGGGTGGTGGCGCAGGCCTTCGCCGGGCACGAGCGGTGGTTGGACCTGGTGTTTCCGGAAGTCGCCCTGGCCTTGACCTTCGGTACGGCCGCGACGGTCGAGTATGTCACCGAGGGCAGACAGCGCCGGCTCATGCGAGCGGCATTCGACAAATATATGTCGTCTGAAGTCGTCGAAGAAATTATGCGGAACCCCGCGGCCATTAAGCTTGGCGGGGAGAAGAAGGAAATTTCGATTTTGTTTTCAGACATCGCCGGGTTCACGACGATCTCCGAAACCATGTCGCCGGAGGATCTGGTGACGTTGCTGAACCGGTACCTGTCGGCGATGACGAGCATCATCAAGACCACCCATCGCGGCAATGTGAATAAGTATCTGGGCGACGGTATCATGGCCCTCTTCGGCGCGCCGTTGAACGATCCTCGACATGCGTCGCTGGCCTGTTATGCCGCGCTGGATTGCCAGGTCGAATTGGCCCGGCTTCGCCAGATCTGGAAGCAGGAGGGGTTGCCGGAAATCGGGGCCAGGATCGGGATTAATTCAGGGCCCTGCATTGTCGGCAACATGGGCTCTGAGGAGCGGATGGAGTACACGGTGACCGGGGATAGCGTGAACCTGGCTTCGCGCTTGGAGGGGGCCAGCAAGTATTACGACACGTTGATTTTGATCGGCCAGCGGACGGCCGAACTGGCCAAGAACGACGTTGAAGTGCGAGAGATCGATCTGCTACGAGTGAAGGGCAAGAAAGAGCCGGTCGTCGTCTTTGAGCTACTGGCCCGGAAGGGGCAGGTGGACGAGAAGAAGCGGCGCGTCGTCGGTGTGTACCTGGAAGGATTGGCGGCCTATAAAGCGAGGGATTTCCCGGCCGCCTGCGCCAAGTTTTGTGAGGCGGTGACCTTAGACCCATCGGATGGTCCGTCGCGGGTCTATCTCGAACGCTCAACCAATTATCGTCAGACGCCTCCGTCAGCGAGCTGGGACGGGGTCTATGAAATGACGTCAAAGTGAGCGGCAGTGTTGAAGGGGAGGAAGCTGTGATACCACCACGAGTGCTTCGCGTTGTCCTGGTCGTTCTGTGGATCGGTCTGTTTGTCTGGAGCGCGGACGGCTGGGCCGAAACCGTCTATGTTCAAGCCAAGACCGCGCAACTGCGCGCCGGCAAAACGTCGTTGGATGCTGTCGTGGGGAACGTCAAGTTCGGCGAGGCGCTGGAGGTGGTGGGGCGTGACGGCAGTTGGGTGGAGGTCAAGACCGCTGCCGGCGCCAAAGGATGGATCTTCGCCAACAAAACCTCGCCGTCCAAACCGTCCGGGACCAACGATACCCTGGCGAAGCTCGGCCAGAGTATGCGCGGGGGTGACGCGTCGGCCACGACGGCTTCGGCCGGCGCCAGGGGGCTGGATAAGGCCTCCGAAGGCTATGCCAATCGCGCCGGCGTCTCCGCGCGGGATCGCGACGCGGTGGATCGCATGACGGCCTACCAAATTCCCGACCAGGAAGTCGAAGAGTTTTTGCGGGAAGGAGGTCTCGGTGAATATGCGAAATAATCACGGCCTGGCGGCAGCCCTGATTGCCCTGTCCCTCACTGCGGCCGGTTGCGCGGAAGTCCAGCGAGCCGGTGAAGATATTGCGCGGCAATCCGGCAATCCTCGGTTGGCCGGTGCGATTCACGGAGTCGGCAATGTGGTGGGGAGTTTGTTTCCGATCGGGTACGAGGAAGAATCGTCGATCGGCCAGGCGATGGCGTTGCAGGTCGTGGCACGATATGGCGGAGTCGTCGATCAGCCCGAGCTCGTTCGCTACGTGAATTTGGTTGGCCGAGCCGTCGCCAATACCTCCGACCGGCCGGATATTCCGTATCGGGTGGCGATTCTGGAACATGACTCGATCAATGCGTTTGCCGCGCCGGCCGGCTATATCTTTGTCACGCGTGGTCTGCTCAAGCAGGTCCGGAACGAAGCCGAATTAGCGGCGGTATTGGGCCATGAAATCGCCCATGTGAGCCAGAAGCATATCCTCGATGTTATTCAGCGCAGCAAACGCGTCGCCGGTGTGACCGAAGCCGGTCTGTCCTACGCGACAAGCAATCCGGGGGCGTTCAAGAGCGTGATCGACGGCGCGGTCAAGAAACTACTCGATGAAGGTTTGGATCAGGAGAAGGAAACAGAGGCCGATACGATCGGCGAAGTCTTCGCCACGCGGGTCGGCTACGACGCGGAGGCCTATGTGAACTTGCTGACGCGTCTACGGGACCTCAAGGGCGACGACCGAGCCTTGTTTAAGACCCATCCCAATTTTTCCGCGCGTATCGAGGCCGTACAGAAAACGATTCAGGGCAAACATCTCGCCGCCACTGGCGTTCTGCTGCAGGAGCGGTTTGCTCGCATGACCAAGCGTGTCTAGCGCAAGATGTTGAAATAGGCCGCCAGCGGCGTTCTCGCGTCGCTCATCGGCTCAACGTACCGCAAGGGTACGCCTCGCCTCTTCGCTCGCTGCGGCCTTGCTGGACTGCCAATTTGAACATCTTGCGTGGCTGCTGAAAACAGGTCGCCAACTTTGTTCTCGTGTCGTTCCGGCCCTCAACGTACCTTCGCCTCTAAAGACACTGCCGGCTCACCGTCTCACCGGCGTCCACAAACGTGGTGCTCATTATTCTTCGCGCCGTGGCCCTCGCTGCGGCCTTGCTGGCAGACGCTTTGAGCCGCTTGCCAGGTTGCTTCAATTGGTCGCTGGTGACGTTCACGACTCCAATATGAGCCGTGCCTAGCTTACGGGGCGAAATCGGAGCATGAACGTGGTTCCAGCTCCCTGGTTGCTGGTCACGGCCAGGGTTCCGCCGTTGTC